>JAJECC010000134.1 GCA_022822205.1 Rhodospirillales bacterium
CCAGGACCCGGCCCATGGCGCGGATGTTGGCCAGCAGGTTGGCGTGGGTGAGGACGACGCCCTTGGGATCGCCGGTGCTGCCCGACGTGTACTGGATGAACGCCGTATCGCCGGCGCCGGCCCGGTAGCGGAGCGGCGTCCCGGCGGCGTGGGCGGTCAGTTCATTGGCGGTCAGTTCGCCGGCGGTCGCCACGTGGCTCAGGGTGGGAATCAGCGAGGTGAGCAGGGGCGCGAACCGCTTTGCCCCGGGGTCGGTGATCACCACCCTGGCGCGGCAGTTGCCGCCGATTTTAGCCTGCCGCCGGAGATGCTCCTCGATCTGCGCCGCCCGCGCCGGCGGATAGACCGGCACCGGGATGCCGCCCGCCAGCAGAACGCCCATGAAGCTCGCGAAGTAGTCCTCGCCGGTGGGCAGCATCAGCATGACCGTTTCGGCGGGCGCCAGCCCGAGACCGGCGAGCCCGGCCGCCAGCCGCGCCGCGCGGTCGAGCAACGCGGCGAATTCGATTTCCACGGCTTGGCCTTGATCGTCGAGAAGGCGGATGTGGGTGCTGTCGCCGTAATGCTCCGCCTGCCATCGAAGGGCGTCGGTCAGCGTTTCCACATGGCCCGGCACGAGGCGGCCCGCACCGGCGGAAAGCCCGGCTCGCGGCGCGGGAGCGGCCCCGGGCGGCGGGGCCGAGGTTCCGAGACCCCGGACGAGGTCGCGCGGGGTCTCCGCTTCGGCCAGCAGCGCCTCCGGGAACGGGCAATCGAACCGCGCTTCGATCCGGTGCAGCAACTCCATCCGCGCCAGGCTGTCGAACCCGAGGTCCCGCTCCAACGACGAATCCAGGCGCACCTCGGCGGACCGGGCGCCGGCGCCGAGCTCCCTGCTCATCGCCGCGATCAGTTCGAGGAGGGCTTCGTCGCGCCCGGGCGGTTGTTCGGCGGTGGACATCACGGAGCCATTATGACGGGTCGCGCCGCGCCTGTCCGGTCATCCGAGTCGAACTAGTTGCCCGCGGCGCGCCAGTTCTCGATCCACAGGGTGGTCGCCGCCTGGTGGCCGGTGGGCGTCACGCCGGTGAGCCACTTGGGCATGATGAAGGTATTGGCGCGGAAGTAGAGGGGGATCACCGGCAATTCCGTCGCGTAGAGCCTCTGGAATTCGTGCCAGAGCTTCTCCCGCTTGGCCCGGTCGAGCTCCACTTCGATCTCTTCGATCAGCCGGTCCGCCTCGGCATTCCTGAAGCCGGTGTAGTTCTGACCGCCCCAGTTGTTTTCGGCCGTCGGGATGTGGTCCGAATGGAGCGTGGTCCTGGGCACGCTCTCCGGCGCCGAGATCCAGGCGAACATGGCCATGGCGGCGAACCGCCGCTGGCTCACGGTCTGGCCGAAAAACACCCGCGGCGGCTGATTGCGAATCTTGACCTCGATGCCCGCCTGCCGCCATTGGCTCTGGAGCACCTGCTGGACCAGTTCGCGGGTGCGGTTGCCGGCGGTGGTCATGATTTCGAAGGACAGGCGCTCGCCCGCGGCGTTGTGACGGATGCCGCGGCGCTTGACCGGCCAGCCCGCCTCGTCGAGCAGCCGCCCGGCGCGGGCCGGGTCGAACGGCCATTTGGGCACGTTCGGATCCGCCACCCAATCCAGGGGATTGACGTTGCTGTCCGCCACCGGCTGCTGGCCTTCGAACAGCTGTTCGGAGAGCGCCTTGCGGTCGATGGACAGGATCAGCGCCTCGCGGACCCGCTTGTCCCGGAGGATCGGATTGTCGAGGTTGAGGTCGATATGCTCATAGGTCAGGCCGGGCTTGAACACCACCCGGTAGCGGTCTCCGTGGCGTTTCTTGAATGCCAGGCCCTGGTCGATGGTCAGGCCTATCTGCCCGGCGATCATGTCGATGTCGCCGGACAGCAGGTTGGCCTCGATGGCCGCGGTGTTCTGGATCGAGCGCACCACCACCCGCCGGAAATGAGGCTTGCCCCCCGCCCAGTGGGGGTTGGGCGTCAGGATCACCCGTTCGCCCGGTTTGACCTCCGAGATGACGTAGGGGCCGAAATAAAGTCCGGGATTGGCCGGGTCCCGGTCGAACAGGGTCCGGTTGCGGTATTCGGCCGGGTTCTCCCGGAACACGTCGCGGTCGAGGTGCGCGGGCAGGATATTCAACAGCAGGGAATTGTACTCGAACGTCACCTTGTCGTAGTGGAAGGTGACGGTGTGATCGTCCGGGGCGGCGACCTTGTAGGCGCGCCGGTAGAATTCGAGGCCGGCCACGCCCGATTTGGGATGGCGGCCCACTTCCCAGGTGAAGATCACATCCCTCGCGGTGAGGGGCGTCCCGTCGCCCCATTTGAGGTTCGGATCGAGCTTGTAGGTAACCGCGATGCCGTCCTTGCCGTCCGGCGTCTTCTCGCGCACCGCGCCGCCGTTCTCCAATGTCGGCATTTCGGTGCACATGAGGCAGATCTTGTTCCAGCCGGGCCCGTAGGAGGTGATCGGCCGCCGGGTCGCGCCCATGATGTAGGATTTGGCCATCATGGAATCGATGTTCGGGTGGAAGGTGGACGGGAACTGGGTCATCCCGATCACCAATTCGTCCCTGGCCTCGGCCTTTGCCGGCGGAACCGGGCCCAGGGCGAGGGCCAAAGCGGCGGCGGCTATGATCGTTTTTCGCATGCGCCGAGATTAGCCACGTGAATTCTCCAGGTCCATCATATCGTCCGATCAGGCGGTCCGATCAAGCATGCGTGATCGGCGACTGCGGTGACCGCCGGATCGGGTTATAATCCGTGGGCCGGCAACCGGTCCACATGCGGTCCACAGGCGGTCCAAAGGGAGATCAAAGGCATGCGACGCACAACCGTTCTTCTGACTATCCTCTTCGCGGCCGTTTTCGGCGCGACGGCCATCGTGTCCGATGCGTCGGCGATGGGCAGTTCCAATCCGCCGCCGCGCTCGGCCAAGAAGGATTTCGAGAACGGCAAGCGGGCGATCTACGAGGCCCGCTACGACGCCGGGATAAGGCTGATGGCCGAGGTGCTCAAGGCGCAGCCCGACAATGCGGACGCCCATAATTACATGGGCTTCGCGCACCGCAAGAAGGGGGACCTCAAGCGCGCCGCCCGGTCCTACAGGATCGCGCTTCGCATCGACGCCAATCACAAGGGCGCCCTCGAATATCAGGGCGAGATGTTCCTCAAGATGAACGACCTCGAATCGGCCCGGGCGAATCTCGCCAGGCTGGTCCGGCTCTGCCCGTCGGGCTGCAAGGAGCGCGCCGAACTTGAGCGGGCGATCAACGACTTCCTCGCCACCCGGGGATGACGGCTTAATATGATTCGTCATGGCCGGGCCCCGCACCCGGCGGCCGCTGGACAGGTTGTATGGCTTCGGGCTAGAAAGGCCCCGGCCGGCGTTGGACCGGAAAAGGGGAATACAAGGGGGCTTTCATGGGTATCGTGACCGACGTGGTGCTGCCGCTCGCGCTGGCATTCATCATGTTCGCGCTGGGCCTGGGCCTGACGTTCGCGGACTTCGCCCGGGTCGCCAAGCAGCCCCGGGATTTTCTTGTCGGCGCGGCGTGCCAGATCATTTTGCTGCCGGTGGTGGCCTTCGCGCTGGTGAGCATCTGGCCGCTGGAGCCCGCGTTGGCGCTCGGCGTGATGATCATTGCCGCGGCGCCGGGCGGGGTGACGTCCAACCTGCTCACCGCCTATGCAAGGGGAGACGTGGCGCTATCCATATCGCTGACGGCGGTCATCAGCCTGCTGAGCGTGGTGACGATCCCCCTCATCGTCGTGTTTGCATACGCCCAGCTGATGGACGGGGCCGGCAAGGAGGTCTCGGTGGCCCAAACCGCCATCAGCGTGTTCGTCATCGTCACCGTGCCGGCGGTGATCGGATTGCTGGTCCGCCGGTTCGCCGAAGGCTTCGCGCTCCGCTTCGAGCCCATCGCCCGGCACGTCTCGACCGGCCTGTTCGTGCTGGTACTGGCGGGCGCCATCTTCCAGGAGCGCGACAACATCGTCAGCTACTTCGCGCAGGCCGGATTGGTGACGCTGACGCTGAACGTGGTGATGATGGTGCTGGCCTATTATGTGGCCAGGCTGTTCGCCGGCGGCCCGGCGCAGCGGGTGACCATCTCCATCGAGTGCGGCCTGCAGAACGGGACGCTGGCCATCGCGGTCGCCACCCTGCTGTTCGACGGCGGCCTCGCGGTGATACCGGCCGGCACCTACAGCCTGATCATGTTCGCAACGGCGTTGATCTACATCGCGTTCCTGCGCCGCGCCCACCCGCCGGACTAGGGACCGGACTCGATTAGGGGATTCCCGTTTTTGCGGATTTGCCGTTCAAGCTTTCCGAAGCTGAAAGGAGGCTTGGATGACGCGCGGCCGAAAGAAGTCCTGACGTGAACGCCGTATCAAGAGGCGGCGGCCTGGTCGCCTTCCGCGAGCGCAGCTTCCGCTTCCAGTGGCCGGCGGATCTGGCGGCCACCGGCGCCTTCGAAATGGAGACCCTGATTCTCGGCTGGTACGTGCTGGTCGAGACCCAGTCGGTGGTCCTCCTGACCCTGTTCGGTTCCCTTCAGTTCATCGGCACCCTGATCGCGCCGTTTCTGGGCGTGCTCGGGGACCGGCTCGGCCGGCGGACCATGATGCTGGCCATGCGCAGCGTGTTCGTGGTCCTGGCCGCCTCCATCATGATCCTCGATCTGACCGGCCTGCTGAGCCCGGCCATCGTCCTGTTCATCGCCTTCCTGAGCGGCCTCCTGCGGCCGTCGGACCTGGTGATGCGCAACGCCCTGGTGGCCGACACGATGCCGCCGGCCAGTCTGCCCAACGCCCTCGGCCTTGCCCGGACGACCCAGGACTTTTCGCGGATCTTCGGCGCGCTTACCGGCGCGGGATTGTTCTCGGTCCTCGGGCTCGGCGTGGCGTACGCTTTCGTCACCGCGACGTTCGTCGTCGGCTTGGCGCTCACCCTCGGCGTCTCCCGGGTGCGTCCGGCCGGGGAGGAGGGCGCGCCGCCGCCGGCCAGCTATGGCCAGGAACTCAAGGACGGCTTCTCCTACGTGTGGCACACGCCGGCGGTGCTGGCCATCATGTGGCTGGCGTTCCTCGCCAACTTGACCGCCTTTCCGTTCACCCACGGACTGCTGCCGTTCGTCGCCCGGGAGGTTTACGCCATCGACGAGAACGGCCTGGGGCAGATCATTTCGGTGTTCAGCCTCGGGGCCGTGACCGGCTCGCTGATCGTCGCCTGGACCCGCGGCCACGGCAGCGCGGCGCGGATGATGGTGATCGGGTTGGTGGCCTGGTACCTGTGTCTGACGGTTTTTGCGTTCACCGGCGCCAAACTCACGGGCGCCGCCATCCTCTACATCATCGGAATTTTCCACTCGCTCGCCATGGTCAGCATGTCGGTGAGCCTGCTGGGCATGGTGGAAGCGCCCATGCGCGGCCGGGTGATGGGGGTTCGCATCCTCGCCATCTACGGCATCCCGCCGGGCCTGCTGGCCGCTGGTTTCCTCATCGATGCGTTCGGCTTCACCACCATGGCGCTGATCTACATCGCCGTCGGGCTGGTCTTCACGGCGCTGATTGCCTGGAAGTGGCGGGATGCAATCTGGAACGAAGGCCGGCCCGGGAAATAGCCTACCGTTTCGCGCGCATAAGGATGGGAGTGGCGAGCGTGATCAGCACGAACAGGCCGGTGAGCAGCTTGAGGTCGGAGGGTTTCAGGCCGAGTGCGAGCGCCACCGCCACCACCTGGAAATAGGCCAGCGATCCAATCACCGGAGCGATAAGCTGGCGGGTCAGGGTGCCGCGCCCGACCAGGGTCTCGCCCAGGATCGTCGCCGCCAGGCCGACGATCAGCACGCCGACCCCCATGTTGACGTCGGCATAGGCTTGGTGCTGCGCCATCACCGCGCCGCCGAAGGCGCTGAACCCGCCGGCCATGGCGATCCCGGCGACGATGTAACAGTGCGTCGGGATACCCTGCGCGCGGGACATGGTCTGGTTGGCGCCGACGCAGCGGAGCGCCATCCCGAGTTCGGTGTTGAGGAACCAGTAGAAGACGGCGAGAAAGACCAGCACCAAGGCGAGAATCAGCGCGAATTGGGTCCACGGGTCGCCCCCCTCGGCGCCGAGCGCCAGGGTGAAGATCGAATCGTTGTCGAAGAGCGCGGTGTTCGGCTTTCCCATAACCCGGATATTGATGCTGAACAGCATGGTCAGCACGATGATCCCGGCGAGCAGCGAGGGCACCCGCAGGTAGAGGTGGATCAACGCGGTGGCGGCGCCCACGACGAAGCCGAACAGGACCGCCGCCGACAGGCTGAGCACCGGATCGAAGCCGGCAACCGTGACCGTTGCCACGATCGCCGCGCCGAAGGGAAAGGCGCCCTCCGAGGTCAGGTCGGGCAGCCCCAGCATGCGGAAGGGGATCATCACGGCGAGCGCGGGAAAAGCGAAGATGGCGCCCTGGACGAGGCTCACCGCGAACAGGTTGAAATAAATGTCGACGAAGTCCATCGCGGCGCTCAGCCCAGAAGCATCTTGTCGTCGGTGACGAGGAACCGCCCGACCAGGTCGTTCACGGTGAGACCCGCCTTCTCCTCCGCCGGCGCGTCGAGGACGATCCCGCCCTCGTGCATCATGAAGAGCCGTGTGCCGAAGCGCAGCGCATGCTGCATGTTGTGGGTGACCATGAGGGTGGTGATTTTGTCTCCGGTCACCACCTCCGATGTCAGTTTGAGCACCAGTTCGGCCGCGCGCGGATCGAGGGCGGACGTGTGCTCGTCGAGCAGCATCAGCCGCGGCGTGAGGAGGGCCGCCATGATCAGGGCCAGGGACTGGCGCTGGCCGCCCGAGAGCGACCGTACCTTCTCCGACAGGCGGTTCTCCAGCCCGAGCCCGAGGACGGAAATCCGCTCCCGGAAATATTCCCGGTTGCGCCGGTTGAGCCCCAGCCTGAAGGTCTTCCGCCTGCCGCGCCTGACGGCGACGGCGAGGTTTTCCTCGATGCTGAGGTCCGGCGCCGTGCCCACCATCGGGTCCTGGAACACGCGCGATATGAGCTTCGCCCGCCTGTAGACGGGCTGGCTTCCGATATCCCGTCCGTCGATCAGGATTCCCCCCGAATCGAGCAGGACTTCGCCGGCGAGGGCGTTCAGAAGCGTGCTCTTGCCCGCACCGTTACTGCCGATGACGACGGCGAATTCGCCGTCCTCCAGTGCGAAATCCACCTTGCTCAGGGCGGTCTTCTCGTTCGGCGTGCCGGGCGAGAAGACCTTGGTCGCGTTGTGAACGCGGATCGGCGCCGGACCTTGCCGGCCGCCGGTCACATCACGCATTTGCAGTCCTTGAGCGCGGCCGGTATCGGCAATTTCATCTCGCCGAACCGTTTGCCGCTCAGGAGCACGCGGTGATCCTTCGGCTTGGGCCTGAAGATCGGCAGATCGGACGGCTTTGCCCCCTTCAGAATCTTCGCGCCGAGCACGCCGGCCTGATAGCCGACATCCCACCACGAGACCGAGACCGCCGCCAGAACATGCCCGTCCTTGACGCCGCCGGGGCTGGCGTTGATCACCGGTATCCTGTTGCGCTTGGCCGATGCGGCGACGACCGCGACGGAGGGCTGCAGCATGCTCGACGGGATCAGGTAGATGAAGTCCACCCCCTTCAGCGCCTCCACCCGGCTCGGAATATCGTTGACCGTCTCCACGCTGATCGTCCTGAGTTTCACGCCGGCCTTCTTTGCGGCGGCTTCGGCGTATTTGACGTTCACCCGGTCGTTCGCGTCGCCCGGGTTGAACAGGAGTCCCATGGTCGACACCTTGCCCAGGATCGTCTTCGCCTTCGCGATGACCGTATCCATGTCCTGAAGATTGGAGGCGCCGACGAAACGCGCGCTCCCCTTGTCCCAGGATTTAACCAGCCCCGCGTCCACCGGATCGGTGACGGGCGCGAAGACGATGGGCAGCGACTTGTTGCGGATCACCCGCTTGGACGCCTGGGTGATGGGCGTCGTGACGGTCAGCAGCAGATCGGGCTCGGACGCCTCCAGCGCGCTCAGCACCTGCGCCACCAATGACGGATCGAAATTCGCATCCTTGTAAATGTACTCGACCCCTGCGCCGTCCTTGAAGCCGCCGCTTTCCAAACCCGCCTTGAAACCGTCGATCACCAGCTTGAGGACGGGATGGGGACCGAAGTTGGCGATCGCGACCTTCTTGTCCGCGGCCGATCCGGGTTGAGTGGACAGAGCCAGGGCGGCCAGGGCGAGGGTGGCCGCCACGGACCACGATTTCAGCATGGACATAGTTTCCTCCGCTATCGGTTTCGAATTTTTGGTTCCAGGCATACCGTTACACCAACTCTATGGCATGATTCCGCCTGCCGCTCGCGCGCTGGACGGAATACCAGATGGAATGCACCATTTCGGTGCCGGAGACGCCGACGGCGGGCTGGCGTTTCTCGGTGCGGAGCATGCCGCCCTCGCGGTCCCAGGCCTCGACCTCGGCGACCGCGCAATCGAGCCCGGGATCGCAAACCAGGCGCGCCTCGCATTCGTCGAGGCCGGTCGCAACCAGCGCACAGGTCACCATGGTGTTGACATTGCGCGGGTAAAGCCGCGCGATACCGCGGACCGAGCCCTCGTAGATCACCGTCTCGCCGTCGATCATCGCCGGATCCACGCCGCTGTCGGCGAAGTCGATATTGTCGGGGTGCTTGCGGAAGGTGATCCTGACCCGTTGCCACTCCCCGGACCGCGACAACAGCTCGTCTCCGCCGAGCAGCGCGCCGCTCGGTACCAACATCCGCGTGCCATGCGCGTTCGCCGCTTCTTCGAGCCGGGTCCTGAGCCCGTCGTCGGCGAGCGCCGTGACCGAGGTCGGCATGTAGTCGGCGAATTCCAGAAACTCCGCGCCGAAGCGGGCGGTAAAGGACGGATGGGCGCATTCGAGGATCAGCGAGGGACGGCGTTCGCGCGCTCTCTCGAGGTCGTCGAGCCGGAGCGCGGGATCGAGCCCGGCCAGGGCATCGGCGCTCCGATTGTGGACGAAGGCGGTCTCGAACAGCCCGCCGCTGGCCTCGATCCGTTCCACGATGGAACGTCCGATAAAGCCGTATCCGATCACCCCTATACGCATCGTCCGGCCCTTACGTCGCGGCCTCTCCAATCTCGGTCATGAAGCCTCCCGAGCGCGATCCGCCGTCACTTATATATAATATACCGGAGAATACCAAAAAACGCGTCGTCAAGCGCCCCGATTACCGGTTATCCGGACCCGGGGTCGAACCCGAGGGCCGGCTCCTCGCCCCGGTAGTTCCACGCCGTCAGGGGCCGGCCGTCGGCGTGGGCCTGCATCTCGCGGAGAAACACCTTGCGCATTTCGACGATGCCGACATCCGTGCGGCCCAGCAGTTCCCGGCTCCGGTCGGTAAACTGACCTTGGCCGCCCTGGGTGACGGCGTCCTCGAGCAGCAGGAGGTGCGGATGATCCATGTGGTCGGTGATGTGCGCTTCTCCGGCGAGGATCTTGTGGGCCAGTTCGGCGATGGGCGGCGCGGCCCTGACCCGGGCGTTGAACCGGTCGTGGACCTCCCGCCAGACGTCCATTTCGTCTTCGGCGATATGGACGTTCTGGGTGAAGTAGACCCGGTGGTTCTCATCGTCCGTGGGCACGATGATGATGTAGGTGTCGCGCCAGCCCCCCGCATCGTTCAGCTCGGCGAAGGTGGGGATGAGAATGCGCATGATATTGGGCAGCAGATAGAGGGTCTTCCGCCAATCGCCTCCCTCGACCCGGGTTTCGCGGATCATCCCGTAGCCGGTTTCGTAGATCTTCATTTCCGGCAGCTGGAAGCCGGAGCGTCCGAGATCGTTGTGGGACCCGCCGAAGCTGTGGACGAAGGCGATGTGCACTTCGTCGAAATGGTTCTCCATGGTCTGGAACCAGTTGGCCGGGAAGTCGAGCACATGGTTCTCGATCACGCCGATATTCCTGTAGCCCTCGAACGGCGGGAAGGGGGGCGGCTCGCCCTCTCCGAAATAGCCGTAAATGAGCCCCAGATGCTCGCGCGCCGGATAGCCGCCGATATCGGCGCGCTCGAACCGCCCGGTCTGTTTCTCGCCCGGGCGGTAAATGCAGGCGCCGTCCCCATCGTAGGTCCAGCCGTGATACATGCATTGAAGGTCGTCGCCCCGCACCCAGCCGGTCGACAGCTGGGTTGCCCGGTGGGCACAGCGGAACCCCACGATATGGGGCGTTCCGGTCTCGCCGCGATAGAGGGTGTGGCGCTCGCCCATGACGTGGATGGGTCTGGTCCGGCCGTTTTCGACCTCCGACGACATGGCCACCGGCTGCCAAAAGGTGCGGAGATAGTTGCCGCCGATGGTGCCGGGCTCGGCCGAGGCGTATTGGCGCCACAGATCAGGCGAAACGTCGGCGATGCCGTCCATGTTTTCCTCCCAGTCTTCCGGGAAAGTCTATCCCGTCCGGACGCCGCGGGTCCAGCGGCGGCCCGGGGAGGAATTCCATTCCATGCATTGGCCCGGAGATTGCGCATGGTTGACTCTCTCCGCACCCCGGCCGACCCTGTTCGGGTGCCGAACAACGAGCCGGAAGGGAGAGGCCATGGCCCGCCAAGCGCATCTTATCGGCAGCGTCGGATTGGCCGATGCGGAAGCCGTCTTCACCGCCGTCGCGGAAACCCTGAGGGGGTGCATTTCGCGGATTCCCGATGGGGAAACCGGCGAGCGGGGATATTGGATCCGTTGGCAACAGGCCAGTTTCGACGGCTGCGAACAGCTCGAGCAGGAGCTGGCGGAGGTGAAACTGCCGGGCTTCAAGGACTCGGTGCGCCGCCCGTTCTACAAGATCAAGGCGGGCCTCTCCCCGGCGGATGTGGACATGGGCGAGCTTGGCTACGGTGACGAAGCCATCGAGTCGTATGCGCTGTTCGACGAGCTTCAACGCGCCGGCAAGATTCCGTCCGATGTACGGTTCCAGGTCTGCGTGCCGACGCCCATGGCGCTGGTTTGCGGTTTCGTCATGCCCGATCACCAGCTCGGCGTGGAGCCGGCCATCGAGGCCGCCATGGCGCGGGATCTGGAAAAGGTGCAGGCCGCCGTTCCCGCCGGCAAGCTGAGCATTCAGTTCGACGTTTGCTACGAGGTTGTCGGCGCCGACGGCGGACCCAGGCTGCCCTATGACGACCACATCGAGGGTTCGGTCGCGCGGGTGGTGCGGCTGGCCGGTCTCGTCCGGGACAATGTCGAGTTCGGCGTCCACCTGTGTTACGGCGATCCCGGGCACCGGCACATCGTCGAGCCGGAAGACCTCGGAACCTCGGTCGCTTTCGCCAACGGCATCGTCGCCGGTTCGCCCCGGCGGGTGGACTTCATGCACATGCCCGTGCCGCGGGGCCGGAGGGACGACGACTACTTCAAGCCGCTGGAGGAATTGAAGCTGCCCGGGGAGACCAGGCTGATCCTGGGGCTGGTGCATCATACCGACGGCGTCGAGGGCGGACGCCGCCGCATGGCCGCCGCCGACAAGTACGCCGCAGGCTACGATATCGCCACCGAATGCGGGTTCGGGCGCCGCGACCCGGCGACAATTCCCGAGCTCCTCAACATTCACAGGGAACTTTGCCAATGACCGACACTCAAGTATCCGGCGTCCTGATGGTGGGGAGCGCTCCCTACGCCAGCGCCGAGGAGACCTTTCGCGCCGCGATGGAGCATCTGTCCGGCCACCTGGCCCGGCTGCCGGACGGCGAGGTGGGCGAGCGGGACACCTGGATCCGCTGGCAGTACAAGCGCATCGGGCAGAGCCCGCAGATGAGGCAGCAGGACGCGGACAACGTCTACGTGCCCTTCCCGCCCTACGAAATCATCGACGGGGTGGCTTCGCCGGATGAGATCGAATTTCCAAACCTCGGCTATGGCGATGCGGCCATCGAATCCTATGGGACGTTCTCCCGGCTGGTGGAAGAAGGCGTCATCCCCGCCGGCGTCCGCTTTCAAGTCGGTCTGCCGGCGCCTCTGGCGGTGGCGACGTTCTATGTGGCCAAGGAGCATCGCGAAATGTTCGAGCAGGCCTATGGCCGGGCGCTCGGCCGGGAGTTCGAGAAGATGGCCGCCGCCATCCCGCCGGAGAAGCTCGCCATTCAATGGGAGGTGGTAAGCGAGTTCGCCCTGCTGGAAGGCATTGTGGAAAATCACCTGGGCGACGACCTGCTGGGCGAGATCAACAGGCGGGTCGCCGGGCTGGTGGATCTGGTGCCCGAACCCATGGAGGCGGGCATTCACCTCTGTTACGGCGATTCCGGCCACAAGCATTTCGTCGAGCCCAGGGATACCGGCCACCTGGTGGACGTGGCCAACGGCGTGTCCGCCCTCGCCAGGCGGCCCATTGGCTGGCTTCACCTGCCGGTGCCGAAGGAACGGGACGACGACGCCTATTACGAGCCGCTCCGGAGATTGAGCCTGCAACCGGGCACCGAACTGTATCTCGGCCTGGTCCACCATACCGGCGGGGTGGAGGGGACCCGGGCCCGGGTTGCGGCGGCGAAAAGGCACGTGGCGCGGTTCGGCGTCGCGACCGAATGCGGTTTCGGACGCCGGCCCGTCGAGACCATGCCCGAGGTCTACGCCACCCACACCACCATGGTCGAAGAGGGATGAGCGGCCCGACGGCGGCCGGGGCAGGGGTGCGGATTTAAAGCCGTGCCGCCTCCGGGATCAGCGGCGGCAGGGCATTCAATTCATCGATGCTGAAGCCCGCCAGCTTCTTGTATTTGTCGGCGTGGTTCTTCAGGTCTTCGTGGGGCATGACGTCGTGGATGTCGTCGAACACGCCGCCGCATAACTCCTCGATCACATCGAGAATGGCGTCCGGCCCGCCGCTGCCGCGATTGGCATGGATCACCTTCTCGGTCGCCGGACGCATTTCATCCTCGTAAACCCGGAGCGCCTGTTCCGTCAGGCCGTGGGCGAGGAACGCGGCGCCCAGCTTGCGGGCGTCGACGATGGCCTGACCGGCGCCGTTGGAGCCGACGGGATAGGCGGCGTGGGCGGCGTCCCCGATCAGCGATACGCGGCCATGGGTCCAGCGGTCCAACGGGTCCCGGTCGACCATGGGATATTCGTAGATCCTGTCGCTGGCGCGCACCATGGCCGGGACGTCCAGCCAGTCGAAGACCCATTCCTCGTAGCGGGGCAGGAAATCGTCCCTATCGGCGAGCCGGTTCCAGTCTTCCTTTCGCCAGCTGTCGTCCATGTTGAACTTGATGCTGGCGATCCAGTTGACCAGCGCCTCGCCGGTGCCGGGGTCGGTTTCGGATATGGGGTATGAGACGAAGCGCTGCGCGTCGTAGCCGACCATGACCATGGAAGCCCCGGTGAGAAACGGCTTCATGCGGGTGGTGCCGCGCCACAGGATGAATCCGCCCCAGGCGGGCGGGCCCTCGTCCGGCGCCATCCGGGCGCGTATCGCCGAATGGATACCGTCGGCGCCGAGCAGCAGGGCGCCGGTTTCGGTCCGGGTTTCGCCGGCGCGGTTCTCCAGGTGCAGCACGGCGCGGGCATCGGAGGTCTCGAAACCGGTGGCCGACCAGCCGGTCTCGAAGCAATCGGGGCCGGCGCGCCGCAGGAGCTGTTCATAGAGCATCATGTGCAGCATGCCCCGGTGCACCGAATATTGCGGCCATTTGTAGCCGGCCCAGGTTCCCCGGGGCTCGGTCCATATCTCCAATCCGGTCTTGGTGTACATGCCGTAGTCACGGGTGCGGACGCCGATGGCGCCGAGATGCGGCTCCAGTCCGAGATCGAAAAGCTCGCGGACCGCGCTCGGCTGCAGGTTGATGCCGACCCCGAGCGGCTTGACCTCGTCGACGCTTTCAAAAATCCTGAACGGCGCGCCGATCTGGTGGCAGGTGAGGCCGAGGGCCAGGCCGGCGATACCGCCGCCGGCGATCAGTACGGTCATCCCATGTTGCGGAGCGGGTCCGCCTCCCCGAATATCGGTTCAGGTTCTGAATGCCGCATCCGTCATTCCGGATCAATGGGTTTCGGCATTTCCGCCGGGACGGCAGCCGAGGGACGAGACCATGATCGAACTCAAACCGCTTTTTCAAATCCAGGCCGAGGTGGCCGAACCGCAGGTCGGTTCCGGGGCGCCTTACGGCGACCGCCGGTTCATTCCGGTCACCGGCGGAACCTTCGAAGGCGATCGGCTGCGGGGCAAACTGCTGGCGGGCGGATCGGACAGCCAGTTGATGCGCGCCGACGGGGTCGCGGACCTGGACGTCCGGGTCACGCTGCAAACCGGCGACGGCGCGGTCATCTACATGAAGGGCCTGGGTTTGCGTCACGGGCCGCCCGAAATCATGCGGCGCCTCGCCGCCGGAGAGGCCGTCGACCCGGGCGCGTATTACTTTCGCGAATCGGCGCTGTTCGAGGCGCCGGCCGGACCGTACGAGTGGCTCAACCGCATCCTGGCGCTCGGCACCGGCCGGCGTGATCCGGCGATGGTGATCCTGGATGTCTTCGAGGTGCTCTGAGGGTCCGGCCCGGTGATGACAAAATCATTTTGTGTCGCCGCCGCCCCAACCCGTCCTGCCCGGACTTGATCCGGGCATCCACGCCTTGCGGAAGGCACCCACGTGGATGGCCGGGTCCGGGCCCGGCCATGACGCTATCGTTTACGCCTCACCCCCTCATCCAGCTACTGCGTTTCCGCCGAAAGTTTCCACATAGTGGAAATTCACCTCATGGCCCTGGCCACCGGCCCGGCGATCCGCGGATAATGGGTTCGTTGCCGGGTCGCCGCAAATCGGCGCAGCAGGGGAAGACACATGGTCGATTCAGCCTATTACAAAGACCGCCCGGCGGAGCGGGTGGTGCCGCGGGGATGCCCCGTGGATCACAGCTTTTCGACGTTCAGCGAGGCCTACGTCGAAAACCCCTACGCGGAGCTCAAGAAGCGGCGGCTCGACACGCCGGCGTTTTATTCGGAGGAAATGGGCTATCTGGTTCTGACCAAGATGGAAGACGTGCTCCATGTGTTCAAGAACCCGGATATCTTCTCGCCCGAGAACGTTCAGCAGCCGGTGGTGAAAATCTGCGATGCGGCGCGGGAGATCCTCGCCGCCGACGATTACAGGCCGTTGCCGGTGCTCTCCAACAACACGCCGCCGGACCATGTTCGAATCCGCAAGCACACCCACGCCGGGTTCTCCAACCGCCGAATGCAGGTCCTCGAGCCCTTCGTCCGGAAACGTTCCGAAACCCTGATCGACGCAATGATCGAGGCGGGCCCGCCGGCCAACTTCGTCACCGCCGTCGGGCACCCGCTGCCCGGCGAGACCATCTTCCGCCTGCTCGGTTTTCCGCCGGAGGACGACCCGCAGCTCAAGATCTGGACCACCAACCGGCTGTCCTTCACCTGGGGCCTGAGTACCGACGAGGAACAGATCACCATCGCCGAATACATGCTCGCCTACTGGCGCTATTGCTGCGCCCATGTGAAGCGCCGCCGGGAGGAGCCGGCCGACGATTTCACCACCGAACTGCTGGCGGTCCACGACGGGAATGCCGCCGAACTGTCCATCGCCGAAATCGAATCCGTGGTCTACGGCCTGTCGTTCGCGGGCCACGAGATCGTCTCCAATCTGCTCGGCAATACGCTGATCAATCTGCTCCGCAACCGCGGGAGCTGGGACGAAGTCTGCGCCGATCCGGCAAAAATCCCGGGGGCGGTGAACGAGTCGCTGCGGATCGACTCGCCCCAGACCAGCTGGCGCCGCATCGCGCGGGAAGACACCACGGTCGCCGGCTGCGACATCCCCAAGGGAACGGAGATTTTCATGTCGCTGGGCTCGGCCAACCACGACGAGGACAAGTTCCCGGAGCCGGAGACATTCGACATCCACCGGCAGAACGCCAACCACAACGTTTCCTTCGGCCACGGGTCCCATTTCTGCCTCGGCAACCGGCTGGCCATTCTGGAGGGGACCATCGCGCTGCAGGTCCTGGCCGGCCGCCTGCCGGGCCTGGACCTGGTCGACGGCCAGACGCTCAGCTACGTCCCAAATTTCACCATGCGCGGGCCCGCCGAACTGTGGGTCAGGTGGTGAGCCTCGGCCGCGGCCGCCGACCCGGCTGACGGTACGCCTTGACCATCCGGGATTTCCCCCGAAGATGGCGGATATTCTTCGCGGGAGGACACGATGATCGATCTGTATTTCTGGACCACGGACAACGGCTACAAGGCCCGGCACGGGATGGAGGAGAGCGGCCTCGACTACGCCGTCAAGCCGGTCAGCATTCCGGACAGGGAGCAGTTCAGCCCTGAGTTCCTGAAACTCAATCCCGCCCACAAGATCCCGGTGATCGTCGACCCTGACGGGCCCGGCGGCGAACCGCTGACCCTGAGCGAGTCCGGCGCCATTCTGAAATACACCGCCGAGAAGGCCGGAAACGGCCAGTATCCGGATGACCCGGCCAGGCGGGTGCTGGTCGACCGGTGGCTGTTCTACGGATCGGCCCAGTTCACCACGTTGGCGCAGCAGTACGGTTTTTTCTGGATTCGCAATCCGGAGACGGTGGAGCAGGCCAAGGCCCATTACAGGAACGTGCTGACCGAGATGTTCGGCCTTCTGGACCAGCGGCTCGCCGACAGCGAATACCTTGCCGGCGATTTTTCCGTCGCCGATATCTCCGTCTATGCCGATACCCACATCTACGGCGACGACAAGTGGATCGGCCTCGGCGATTTCCCCAACCTGAAGCGCTGGCACGACGCCATCGAAGCGCGCCCCGCGGCCCGGCGCGCCTGGGGGCCGTACGAATAGCGGGCGGCGGCTGCTCCCTCGCCCCGCTCACCCGCAAGTGGTCATCACCAGGTCAAATAAGGTCGATTCGTCCGAATTGACCGACCCGTCATGCCCCGCCTTCGTGCGGGGCATCCAGGATATTCACCACGGAGACACGGAGGCACGGAGGTAGAGAGGAGAGGTGTCTATCCCGGCGCGGATACGGGCCCGGTTTCCCAAGCAATTTTCGGCGATGCCAAATCGTTATAGTCGGCGGATACCAAATTGGGATAGCGTTACGGCGATAAGCCGTAATACGCATCTATTGGGAGGAATTCATGAGTACCATCGCCAGGACTCTACTCGCCGCGGCCGCGGGCGCCGCGCTCATATCGGCCGCCGCACCCGCGGACGCGCAATTCTACAAAGGCAAAACCATCAACATGGTCATTCCCGTGCCGGGGGGCAGCGGGCTCGACCTCAACGCGCGGATCGTGGCCCGTTACCTGTCCAAGCATATTCCAGGCAATCCGGAAGTCGTCGCCCGGAACATGCCCGGCGCGGGCGGGGTAAAAGCCCTGAATTTCGTCTATGACAAGGGAGCGCCGGACGGCCTGACCATTGTCTACGGGCCATGGAACGCGGCCGGCGTGATCGCCAAACTGCCCGGCATCCGGTTCGTTCCCGAGAAGTTCGAATTCATCGGCGCCGGGTCGACGCCGCAGACCACCATCATGCGCACCGACGTTCCGCCGGGCATGAAGACCGCCGCCGACATCGTCAAGGTCGGGGTATTCAACATCGCCGGGCGCAGCGCCGACCGCGAACTCGACCTCGCCGGCAACCTCGCCCTCGATATCATGGGCGTGAAGTACCGCTACGTTCCGGGCTTCCGGGGCATGGCCAAAATCAACCCGGCCGTCCGGCAGAACGAAATGCAGGCCGGGCACAGCGGCTACACCGGTTACGTCAAGTTCTTCAAGGATTCCCTGATCAAGGACGGCAAGGCGACCGCGCTCTGGTACCACTCGTACTTCGATGCGGACGGGAAGCCGATGAACAATCCCGTCGTGAAGGACTTCGCCTCCTTCCACGACGTCTACAAGCAGGTCCACGGCAAGCTGCCCTCGGGGCCCAAATGGGAAGCCTACAAGTGGCTGCGCAGCAACGTCAGCCCGATGACGCGGACCGTCTTCATGCCGCCCGGGACGCAGAAGGAAGCCGTCGAGGTCATGCGGACGGCCTATGCGAAGATGACCAAGGATCCCGGGTTCCTCGAAGCGATCACCCAGATTTCCGGCGTGGAGCCGACCTATGTGCCGGTCGGGCAGGGCCTCAAGGTGATCAAGACCTATCGCGACGTCTCGCCGGAGATCCTCGCGGTCTTCGAGGAGATGGGCAAAAAGGGCCAGGAGAAGGTCAAGAAATAATGCGCTTTCTCGCTGACCGGGGGCGAGGGGACACGAGGCGGTAACGAGACTGCTCCTCACTCCCCCGCAAATCGTCATCACCGGGCTTTGACCCGGTGATCCACGCCTGCGGTTGGCGATACGCGTGGATGGCCGGGTCTGGGCCCGGCCATGACGAAATAATTTTAGGTCGATTCCACCGTAACATTCGTAGGGCGGCTCAACCGAGGCCGGACCCTAATCCCGGGGCCGTATGGGCTCCCGCGCTTCTTCCAGCAGCCAATCCATGAAGGCCCTGATTTCGGGACGCGCCAAATTGGCTTCCGGCAGGATGATGTACCACGCCAATTCGGTCGGCAGTTCGATGTCGAAGGGGATGACCAGCGTCGACATCTCGAGTTCCTGACCGGCGATGACCCTCGGGGCGAGGACGACGCCCTGTCCCGCGACCGCCGCGCTCAGCGCCGCCGTCCCGTCGTTCAGGAAAATACCCCTGTTCAGATCGACATCGTTCACGCCGGCAATTTCCAGCCAGTCCGCCCAACGGGTATTGAGCCGGCCGGTGGCCGGGGTGAAATGAATGAGTTGGTGGTGGCGCAGATCGTCCGGATCCTTCAGCGGCGGGTCGGCATCGAGGAGCCGGGGGCTGCACAACGGCACCACCTGCTCCCGGAGCAGGAATTCGGTGTGGAATCCGGACACCTCCCCGCTTGTCAGCCGGATGGCGAGGTCGATGCCCTGCAACTCGAGCCCTATCAATTCGCGGGAGGTTGAAATTCTGATGTCGATATCGGGGCTCGCCGCCATCCACCGGGGGAGACGCGGGACCAGCCAGCGGGATGCGAAACCGCCGACCGTGCTGCAGGATATGTAATCGCCGTGCTGCAGTTTCCGGCACGCCTGCACGGCGCCTTCCAGTTCCCGGAACCCGTCCTCGATCCCGGGCAGCAATTGACGGCCGGCCTCGGTCAGTTCGGTGTGGCGGCCGTCGCGGCTGAACAGCCGCACGCCGAGATGAGCTTCGAGATTCTTGATCTGCTGGCTGACGGCTGCCGGGGTGACGTGCAGTTCCTCGGCGGCCCCGGCAAAGCTCAGGTGCCGTCCCACCGCGCCGAAGGCGCGAAGGGCGTTGAGGGGAGGGAGTTGGGTTTTGCCGGCCATATTTAAGAAATTCTAATGCCGTCGCTAAGAAAAAGCAATTAGGAGGCCAACCCTGTTCAGAATATATATATCCCGGTTAAAGATGTCGACGTTTATTCGTGAAGGGACGGGCCATGTTGGTTGAGCTGCCGGAAAAATTCGAAGCGATCGTGGTTAATGCCAAGCAGGAATGGCTGGACACCCGGGGTACGACCCGAGAGGAGCTAAGAAAGTTCATCGAGGGCCGGGTCCTCCGGGACAAGGAATTCGCGCCGAAGGTCGGCGGGGACGCGCCTGATTTCGAGGCCGAAATCCTCGACGAAAAGGGCAAGCGGACCGGAGAGATGATGCGGCTGTCGTCTCAGTTCGGCTCACCGATCGGGCTTATCTTCGGCTCCTATACGTGACCGCCTTTCCGGGACGGGGCCGTGCGCCTCGACGAACTGGCTAAATCGCTCGGCGGCAAGGTCAAGTTTTTCGGCGTCTACATCCGCGAAGCCCACGCCGAGGGCGAGGACCAGGTGATCCGCAATCTCGACGAAGACGTGATCTTCGAACAACCGGAGACCGCGGACGAACGGGCGGAAGTCGCCGCGGCCTGCATGCTGCGCTACAACTTCTCGTTTCCCATGCTGCTCGACGGCATGGATAACGACGCCGAGCACAAGTATCAGTCCTGGCCCGACCGGCTGTATATCATCAGCGGCGACGGCAAGATCGCCTATCGGGGCGGCATGGGGCCGCTCTATTTCGACGTCGACGAGTTCGAACGGGAACTGAACAGGTTGGCGAACTGACCGCCGGCTTCCGTTCGGCGTGCGGACGGAATGACTTGGGCGGTTCGTCCGCCGTCAACAATGGTGATATGACCGGGCGCAGATGGATTACTTGTAGCTTGACCCAATAACAAATCTCATAATATGGAAAATGAGAACTTTTGCGTATTCGGGGAATACAGGCTTTATCGTTTTAACAGGGAGGAAAAACCCAATGTCCAAATCGTTTAAGACCGTGCTTACCGCCGGCCTCGCCGCCGGCGTGATGGCGCTTGGCGCGCCGTCCGTTTCGGCGCAGGGAATCCTGAAGGGCGACACGGGCGGGGTGGGCACGGTGAACCACTCGTTCATGATCATTCTGTCCACGGTTCTGCAGAAAAAGATTGGTGTGAACTTGCAGGTCAACGAGGGCCAGACCCTGACCCGTTCGGCCCTCAAACTCGGCCAGGGCAAGATCGACGTATCGATCGTGCCCCCGGTCATGGTGCCGTGGATGCACAAGGGAACCCGTTTCTACAAGGCCAACCCGGAGACCGCCAAGAAGGCGGTCGATAACATCCGCCTAATTATTGCCTATGGGGCGGGCGTCCGCCACTACATGGTCTGGGAAGATTCCGGCATCAAGACCTGGGCCGATCTCAAAGGAAAGCGGATATTCGTCGGACCGCCGCGCGGCGGCGCTTCGCCGGTCGCCATCCAGGCGATCAAGCTGAACTCCGGCTTGGTGAACAAGAAGGACTACAAGGAAATCCGGATGCCGTGGAATGCGGGCATTCAGGCCATGGCCGACGGCAAGCTCGATGTTTTCGTCCGCCCGGCAGGCGTGGGTGCGGCGTCCATCGACCAGCTCGGCGCCAAGCGGAAGTTCCGCCTCCTCGCCGTTAAACAGAATGCACCCGGGATGGCTAAGTTCATGGCGGGCGACGATCGGGTGTTCGTGACGATTCCCGCCGGGACCTACAAGAACCAATCCAATAACGACAAGGACATCATCGCGGACGGTTTCCGTCATCAAATGGCGGTGCGGAAGGACATGAGCGACGAACTGGTCTACAAGATCACCAAGACGCTTTTCGAAAACCTGCCCGCGATGCAGAAAACCGCCGTTACGTTGCAGGATATCTCCCTCAAAGATCCGTTTTCGGGCGGCAATCTCCCGCTGCATCCCGGCGCCCTCCGGTACTACAAGGAACAGGGTAAGAAAATCCCCGCCAACCTGATGGCCGGCGGCTAGACCCATCCAGCCGGGGTCAACACCGGTTTAGGAACTCAGGGATCGGGGTGGCCGCATGGAGCGCGCGGCCACCCCGTCCGGGATCGAACTACCCGTACTTTCAAACTGCCGTCCAAACACGGGCCAGACCGGTTCCTACGCGCGACAGCGGGGGTATTGATGAACGCACAGACTTCCCAGGGCCAAGGACAGATCTTGATCCGCATCGCGGCGTTCGTCGTTGCCCTGGTCATCGCCTTGACGGGAATAATCAATTCCATGCCGACCTATGGGTTCTTTACGCCCATCGGGCCGTTTCCCGCCATCGTCCTCCGCCCCATCTTCGTCGGCGCCGCCGTCTTCCTGGTCCTCGCCAACAGTTCGTTCACCAGCACCTTCGCCGAGCGGTGGCCGGCCCACAAATGGCTGGGCACCGTCATCGACGTCGTCATATTGCTGCTCGCCTGGTGGGTTCTCTGGGAATATTACGACCTCCAGATTTCGGAGGAACTGGGCGGCTTCATCGACATCGAGATGTTCCAATTCTGGGTCTCGCTGATCGCCGCGAGCGTTTTCATCATACTGAGCTGGAAAATCTGGGGCGCGCCCCTGTCGGTCATCGGCATCCTCGCCCTGGTGTACTTCTATACCGGCGAGCATTGGCCGTGGATTTTCGAGACCGCCCGGGTCACGCTGCCGGAGACCTCGGAAGATCTCTGGTACAACCAGGGCGACGGGATTCTCGGCACCATCATGGGGATCATCATCTTCACGGTGTTCCCGTTCATCATGCTGGGCACCATGCTGGAGCGGACCGGCGGCGGACGCTCGCTGATCAAGCTCGCGGTCCATGTCACCAAGGGATTTCGCGGCGGCCCCGCCCATTCCGCCATCCTGGCGTCGAGCCTGTTCGGCACCATGTCGGGCGGCTCGGTCACCAACGTGGTGGCGACCGGCGTCATCACCATCCCGATGATCAAGCAGCGGGGATTCTCGCCGTCGTTCGCGGGCGGGGTCGAAGCGACCGCATCGAGCGCCGGGCAGATCATGCCGCCGATCATGGGTGCGGCGGCATTCGTGATGTCGGACCTGACCGGGATCAGCTACCTGACCATTATTACCGCGGCCCTGCTGCCGGCATTAGCCTATTACGCCAGCCTGTTTACCAGCGTCGTGTTCGAGGCCCGCCGACTGGGCGTCGAGGTCGGCTCCGAAGAACTCGATACGCCGGAACTTCGGGTCACGACGCAGGACTATATCAACCTCGTCATGGTGGTCGTGCCCATCGCCGTGGTGGTCTTCTCCCTGTTGGAGGGTCTGTCCGCCGCGGGCGCCGGCATGACGGCGTTCTTCGCCATCATTCCATTGAGCTTCTTCAACCCCGAAGTCCGCAAGCGGCCGTTCATTATCATCGACGCCCTGTCCCAGGCCGGGCTCACCTTCGGCCGGCTGCTGATGGCCATCGCCGTCGTCGGCATCGTCGTCGCGGTCCTGGGCGCGACCGGGCTGCCCAAGGACTTCGTCATCCTCATCGAGGCGGTATCCGGCGGCAACCTGTTCCTCACCCTGCTGGTCACGGGCATCGCCGCCCTGATGCTGGGGATGGGCATGCCGACGCTGCCGGCCTACCTCACCATCGTGCTGATCCTGGGCCCGGCGATGCAGAACCTGGGCCTCACGGTACTGGCCGCGCACCTGTTCGTCCTCTACTACGCGGTCGCGTCCTCGATCACGCCGCCGGTCGCCGTCGCGGCTTACGCCGCCGCGTCCATCGCCGATGCGCCGCCGATCCGGACGGCCATGATGGCGCTCCGCGTCGGCCTGGTGAAATTCGCGGTGCCGTTCATCTTCGCCTATTACCCGGTGATCCTGATCGTGCCGGTGGTCTTCCCGGAGGGTCAGAGCTTCGCCGTCGGCGATTTCGTGTCCGTCCTGTTCCGGGTGCTGGTGTTCATTTATCTGATCTCGAGCGCGGTGATTTCCTTCGACCAGCGGCGGCTGCCGGTTTGGGAAGCGGGCTTCCGCATCCTCCTCGCGGTCCTGGTTCTGGTGACGTTGCCGGGCATCCACTGGCCGGCAACAGTGGTGGCCTTGGCCTATATCGCCTGGCACCAGTTCGCGTTCGGGCGGAAGGCCGCCGCGGTTACCTGACCCAAGGAGTTACGTCATGGCATCGGACGGCTATCACGACCGGCAGAACTTCGAGATGGAGAACTGGCCCGAACTGAGAGAGAAGATGAATAGCGTCTTCAAGTTCGTGTCCCCCGGCCGGGAGATCCCGGGCGAGCTCAAGCAGTTCGTCTTTACCGCGGCGAGCATGTCGCACGGCAGCCTTCATTGTCAGTCCCACGGCTCCTATCACCTCCACCGGATCGACGTGCCGGATGAGAGGATTCAGGCGCTGTGGAACTACGACGAGTCCGACCGGTTCTCGGACGCCGAGAGGGCGGCCCTCGATCTGGCATTCGCCGCCGGATCGGCGCCCAGCACCGTCAAGCCGGCGCATTTCGAGGAACTCCGCAAGCATTACTCGGATACGCAGATCATCGAGATTTTGGCGGTGATCGCCGTCGGCGGATTCCTCAACCGCTGGAACGACACCATCGGCACGGTGACCGACAACGAGTCCATCGAGTTCGCCGACCGGGTGCTGCGGCCGGTGGGCTGGGAGCCGGGGAAACACGTCGGCGCGCCCGAGGAACAGCGCAAGGCCCATCCCATCACGCTCGGCTGGACCAACAAGTAGGGCGTTCGCGGCCTATTCGGCGGCCTATTCGGCCGCCTGGCGGTTGTTCTCTTCGTGGAGACGCTTGAGGATGGTCCGGACGGCCATCAGCGCGCGGTCGGCCTGGATGGGGATCGGCTTCAACTCGCCGCGCGCGGTGATCACCTTCTGCTGCGCCTCGATCATCTCCACGTCTTCCATGATCACCTGCGTGTTTTCGACGACCGCCTGTTCCGTGAGGTCGTCCTCGTCGAGGCGGAAGTCCCGCGCCCAACCCATCCAGAAATGCGACGTGGTCTCGGTCTCCGGGGTGATCGGGTTGATGACCTTTACGGTGATTTTCTTGGTGGCGTCCATGAACTTGGACTCGATTTCCATTACCGACGGCGGCCGCCAGATGTAGTCCGAGCAGCGGTCGATCAGACCCGTGAAGCCGCCCCAGCCGGCGATAAACGGCCCCGGCTCCACGCCGTAGATGTAGCGCCGTCCCCTGACCATATTCCCCTCGACGGTGAATTCCATCTCCGGCGCCGCATCCTTGGACGAGGCCGAGCCGATGGACTCCTTGTGGGTGAAAGCCAGATGGCTCAAATCGAGCAGGTTGTCGACGAAGAGCTGGGCCGCCCCCTTGACGTGGAAATACTTCTGGAAACCCGACCACTCGCCGCTGTCGAAGTAGGGCAGGCTCGGGATATCGGAGACCGGCCTGGGTACGCCCCGGCCGATCCACACCCACACCCATCCGTCGCTTTCGGCGGCCGAATAGCTCTTGATCCGGGCCGCCTCCGGGGCGGTGTCCTGACCCGGCACCTCGACGCATTGGCCGGTATGGTCGAACAGCATGCCGTGGTACTGGCACCGGAGACGGCCGTCCTCGACGGCGCCAAGCGAGAGGGGTGCATACCGGTGGGCGCACCGGTCCTCCAACGCCCGGAGGTCTCCCGCCGGGGAGCGGAAGAAGACGATGTCTTCGCCGCAGACCGTCCGGGCAAACGGCGCCTCCGCCGTCACTTCGTTGGAAAGCGCGGCGGCGTACCATTGTTCCTGGAGAAATGTGTCCGTCATGACGGCCTCGCTCCGGCGCCCGCCGCAATCATATCACACGAACGCGATGCCGCCATTCACCGGCAGGTTCTGGCCGGTGATGAACCCGGCCTCGTCGGAGGCCAGGAACAGCGCCGCCCCGACCAGATCTTCCGGCACCTCGACGCGGGGTATGGCCTGACGCGGGACGACATTGTTCCGGCGGTTCCGCTGGGTGATTTCGTTGGTCGTATTGACCTCGGTTTCCGTCGAGCCGGGCAGGATGGCGTTGACGGTGATGCCGTCGTTTCCGAGCTCGCGGGCGAGTGCGCGGGTCAAACCCACGAGCGCCGCCTTGCTGGTGATGTAGTGCGCCATGCTGATGGGCGGCGGCAGCAGGACGGTGTCGGACGACAGGTTGATGATGCGGCCCCACCCGGCCTCCCGCATGGCCGCCACGGTCGCCTTCACGCAGTTGAAGGCGCCGGTGACGTTGACCTTGAGAAGCCGCTCCCATTCATCGTCCTCGAGTTCGTCGACGGGGACGCGCCGGATGCCCGTCAACAGCGCGGCGTTGTTGATCAACACGTCGATGCGGCCGTACTCGTCGAGGACCTTCCGGGCCATCGCCCGCACCGAGGCGGGGTCGGCGACGTCGGTTTCGATCGCCAGGGCCTTGCCGCCGGCATCGGTGATTTCCCGTTCGACGTTCCCGGCGTTGTCGCCATCGATCTCGGCGATTATCGCGACCGCGCCCCGCCCGGCGAAGCCTTTCGCGAATGCCCGCCCCAATCCCTGGCCGCCGCCGGTCACGATCACGACACGTCCGTTCATGGTGGATCTCCTATTACGGCAGGATGGCGTTGATGATCATGGTGCGGCCGTCGGCGTTTTCCGCCCGGGCGTCTTCGAGGGCCCGTTTGAAGTCCCGGTAGGTCTCGGCCCGGACCCCCCGCGCGCCCAACGGCGTCCCCAGCTCCTCGAAGACCGGCGCCTCGATCTGGAAGCCGTAGGTGAGGTCGGTCTCTTTCACCATGCCCTCCGAATAATAGAGTTGGTGCCCCTTCAGCATCGCCTGATAGCCGTTGTTGTTCATGACGACGATGGTGACGGGAAGGCCGTAATCGCGCGATGCGCCGAGGGCCTGGGTGATCGGATTGTAAAGAAAACTGCCGTCGCCGACGAACGCCACCACCTGCCGCTCGGGCGCGCCGAGTTTCAGCCCGAGCGCCACCCCGAGTCCCTGTCCCAGGCCGCTGACCGTCTGCTTGAAAAGGGAGTTGGGCCGGGTCACGGAGAGGTGGTTTCGCATCATCAGGAAATGGGTGATGGTTTCGTCGACGAAAACCGTATCCGGCGGCATCACCTCTTCGATGGCCGCGCTGACGGATACGGCGTTGAGCGCGCCGTCCCTGGCGGCGGCGTCCCGTTGGGTCTTCAGGTCCGACATGAACTCATCGTGGACGGCCGACCATTTTTTGCGGCGGGCTTCTTTGACCGCCGCGTCCGGCCCGCCGTCTTCGAGCATCCTCGTCGCGGCGCTCAACGTCGCCGTCAGGTCGCCTTCGAGATAGCTGTCGGCATGCATGTCTTGATAGGCCAGCCATTCCTTGTGAGGCTGTTCCCCGATGGCGACGATCCTGGCCTGCGTCGGACAGTTGAACGGCGGATACCAGGGCGTCCGGGATCCCACCAGAAGGACGAGATCGGCATCGGGCAGGTGATCATAGCTCTCGATGCCGAGCCACAGGCCGTTGTCGGTCGGGAAGTTGCCGTAAGTCGCCGTACGACCGCCGATGACCGGGATGGCGGCCGCGTCGGCGAAGGCGGTCAGCGCCTCGAACGCGCCGGGAATTCGGCCGGCGAACTCGGTAATGATCACCGGGTTTCGCGCCTTGTTGATGTCGGCGATCAGTTCTTCCAATTCGGCGGTGACCGCCTGTGTCCGGGAAGGGGGCGGCACGTCGCTCAATTCCCGGTCCGGAACCCAGTCCTCGATCATGTACTCCAGCGGTACATCCAGAAACACCGGGCCCTTGGGCGCGCGCTGGGTCATCTCGCCGGCCCGGACGATGCTCCGGTAAAGGGTCGGCGCGCTGGGCACGAGGCTGGACCATTTGACCGAGTTGGAGACCAGCCTGTCGATGCCGCCGGGGCTGACGCCGCCATACCATTGGGCCTCCACCTTGAGGTCGGGATCGGCGCCGAGGGAGACGGATTCGCCGGCCAGCACCAGCATGGGGACTTCGGACTGCATGGCGGCGTGCATCCCCATGAGGCCCTGAAGCGGGCCGACGCCCGCATGCAGCATGACGGCCTGGGGTTTGCCGGTCATGAAGGTGTAGCCGGTCGCGATGTTGACGGCCAGGTTCTCATGCCAAACCTGCATGTAGGCCGGGCCGGGAATGTTCTCGTGGCGCTGCCGCGTGAGCGCTTCCCAGACCGGCGACCATTCCGAACCGGGAGACGTGATCACATGCTGAATGCCGAGATTGCGGATGGCCTCGAGGACGGCCTCGCCGCCGTCCCGCGTGTTGGCGCGCGTTGCCATATGATTTGCCTCCTCCCAAACGTCGGTAAAACCGCCCGCCCAATATTGATCCGTTATGTTCGCTGCCGGGCGAAATCCAGGGTACCCGCTGCCCGGGGAACGGAAAAGACCGATGTCGAAGCCGCAAGTCGGAATTTATCGCGCCGTCGACGAAAACGGTGATTCATACCGCCGGCGGACGCGCTCGATGCGGTGACGCGGGAGCCCCCGGATCCCCAATCGCCGCTCCCGGGGATCGAGGACATTGCAGGCGCCCGGATACACTTGAGCTTTGGACCGCTTGATAAGGGCAGGCCAAATAAGTTTTGAACGAATATTAGTTTCGCTAATGATCTTCTTTAGAATTCGTTGCTTGTTATGAGACTTATATTGGTCGATTGTTTTTCGCAGCGCCTTCATTTGATCTGGTTTAACCGGAGAGCGTCCAATGGCACCCGACGATATCCGACCATCGGTTCATCCTGAACTTGCCGCTCAGATGGTTTTGTATGAAACACCTCACGTCATCACGACTTTGGGCCATATCCACACGGCTCACTGTTATGCCGGTTCGAACTGTACGTTGATCGAGGGCGAGGACGGCGCCGTTCTGGTGGATACCTTAACGGGAGAATTGCCGGGAAACGAAGCATTCGCGGCGTTTAGGGAGATCACCGACAAGCCGATCAAAGCGGTCATCGTGACGCATTTTCATCCCGATCATGTCGGCGGCATCTTCAGTTTCGTTTCGGAGGAGGACATCGAGCGCGGCACGGTTGAAGTAATCGGACAAAAGGAACTGACGAGCAACATGCTGCGCGACGCCGGTATCCTTAAGCCCATCCGAAATCGGCGCGGACCGTTTCAATCCGGTGGACACCTCGAATATGGGGAGACCGGCACCTATGGCAGCGCGGTCGGGGCGCCTCCGAGACCGGTGGGCAAATCGGGGTTTGTCGATCCGACCCGCACGTTCGACAGTCTGATCGAACTCGAGATCGCGGAGTTCTTCGGTAAATTCGAACCGGCGGAAGGATCAGGGCCCTTCGCCATGTCGGTCCGCTGATTGCGGTCCGCCGGATCATATCGGCCCGGACAATGGACCTGAGTCTACCGCAGCAGCCGTCGGCGGCATGATCGCAACCATGCAAGCCGCTTGGACGTGGAGTTCACGATCAGGAAGGAGACAGGCCATGAGCGGACAACGAAACGTATTGCTGGTCGGCAGTGTCGGCCTTGACGATGCGGAAACCGTATTCCGCACCCTCGGCGATACCGTCGGCGGGCTCGCAAAACGCTTTCCCGATGGCGAATGCGGTCCGCGGAGCAACTGGATTTCCTGGCAAATCCAGGTGATCGGCGATGACCCGCAATTCACCGTCGGCGAGACCATCGAAATTCCCCTTGGGGGCTCGGTAAGGAAGCTCGAAAAGCATATCCTCGCCGAGGGCGTCGATCCGGCGTCGGTGGAGTTTGCGCCGCTGGGCTACGCCGATGCAGCCAAGTCTTCGTACGAGATATTTTGCCGATTGAGGAATGCGGGCGATATCCCTTCCGGCACCCGGTTTCAGGTATCGCTGCCGACGCCCGTCGCGGTGATCACTCAACATTTCGCGGCCGAGGCGCAAGCCGCGGTCGAGCCTGCCTATGAGCGCGCCATGATCCGCGAGGCCGAAGAAATCGCCGCCGCGATCCCGGCCGACGATCTCGCCATCCAATGGGATGTGTGCCAGGAAGTGCTGGCCGCCGACGGCGCGTGGAAGGTTTTCTACGACGACCTCATCGGCGACGCCGTCGACCGAATCGCGCGGCTGTCCGCGTCGGTGCCGGATGGCGTGGAGCTCGGGTTCCATTTGTGCTACGGCGATCCCGGCCATAAGCACATCAAGGAGCCGGCCGATTTGGGCATCTGCGTCACCATCGCCAACCGGATCGGCACGCAGGTCGGCCGCGGTATCAACTGGATACACATGCCGGTACCCCGGGACCGGAACGACGACGCCTACTTCGCGCCACTCGCGGATTTGAAGCTTCAGGCGGGTTGCGAGCTGTATCTTGGCCTGGTCCACCTGACCGACGGCCTCGACGGCGCCAAGGGCCGTCTCTCGGCGGCGCAGTCGGTGAGGAATGAGTTCGGAATCGCCACCGAATGCGGCTTCGGCCGGCGGGCGGCGGAGACCATCCCCGGCCTGTTGGCGTTGCACGCTGAAATAGCTACCAGCTAAAGCGG
>JAJECC010000158.1 GCA_022822205.1 Rhodospirillales bacterium
TCAGCGTCTTCGAGTTGTTCAAGATCGGCATCGGTCCTTCCAGTTCCCACACCATGGGACCGATGGTGGCGGCGGCGCGGTTTCTCGATTTGCTGCGCCGGGACGGGCGCGCGCCGGAACGGGTGAGCTGTACGCTGTATGGGTCGTTGGCGCACACGGGGAAGGGGCACGGCACCGGCCGCGCCGTCATTCTGGGACTCATGGGCTGCGATCCGTCGTCGGTGGACCCCGACCGGGCCGATGCGTTGGAGGCGCGCGTGCGGGAAGATCACCGGGTTGAACCGCCCGGGCTGCCGGCGATGGCATTTTCGCCGGAAACGGACCTGCATCTTGATCTGGCGGCCCCACTGCCGGGTCATCCAAACGGGATGACATTCGCCGCCTTCGGGGCGGACGGCAGCGAGATCGCCGCGGAAACCTACTACTCCATCGGCGGCGGCTTCGTCCTGTCGGCGGAGGAACTGACCCATGCCGGTACGGGGGAGGCGGAAGGCCGTCCGGTCCCGTATCCATTCGGGAGCGCCGCCGAGATGCTGGAGATGTCATCGGCCTCGGGGCTTTCCATCGCCGGCATGAAGCGGGCAAACGAACTTACCGTCATGAGCGAGGCCGAGTTGAATGACGGCCTGTCCCATGTGTGGTCGGTGATGGAAGACTGCATCGGGCGCGGCCTCGCGGCGGATGGCAGTCTGCCCGGCGGCCTCGGCGTCGCCCGCCGCGCCCGCGGCATCCATGAGCGCCTGATCGCCGAGCGGGGATCGAACAGCCTGCAGCCTCACCAGGTGGTGGATTGGCTCTCGGTCTACGCCATGGCGGTCAATGAAGAGAACGCGGCCGGCGGCCGGGTCGTCACCGCGCCGACCAATGGAGCCGCCGGCGTTATCCCGTCGGTCATCCGCTACTATCGCGATCACTGCGTCGGCGCGGCCGAGGAGGGGATTGCCGACATCCTGCTGACCGCCGCGGCCATCGGCGGTCTGATCAAGGCCAACGCCTCCATCTCCGGCGCGGAATGCGGCTGCCAGGCCGAGGTGGGTTCGGCGTCGGCGATGGCGGCGGCGGGGCTGGCGGCGGCGCTTGGCGGCTCGCCGGCGCAGGCCGAGAACGCAGCCGAGATCGCCTTGGAGCACCATCTCGGCATGACCTGCGATCCGGCGGGCGGCCTCGTCCAGGTGCCGTGCATCGAGCGCAACGGTATCGGCGCCATCAAGGCGGTGTCGGCGGCGTCGCTGGCCCTGCACGGGGACGGCAGCCATTTCATGCCGCTCGACAATTGCATCGAGGCCATGCGCCAGATCGGCGCCGACATGAGTTCCAAGTTCAAGGAAACCAGTCTCGGCGGCCTCGCGGTCAACCTGCCGGAGTGCTAAAGCAGAACCCGGCCAATATAGGCGCCTAGACGCCGTTCACCACCCGGGTGGTCGCGTCGTCGACCATTGTCAGCCGCTGCTCCATCACCTCGCGAACCCGGTCGCCGAGATCCGGGTGGATGTCGATCAGTTTCCAGAAATTTTCCGCCGTGAGTTCAAGCAACTGACAGTCGGTCAGCGAGACCACGTCGGCGCGCCTGACCGTGTTGCGCAGCAGGCCCATCTCACCGAAGAATTCTCCCTCGCCGAGCTTGAACGGTTGACCCGGCGCCTCCACTTCGAGCTCGCCGGAGATAACGAAGAACATACTGTCCCCGGGTTCGCCCATGCGGACCACGGCGTGGCGGGGCGGCACCACCAGCGGGTTCAGCAGATTGACGATCTCGGCGATCTGGGCGGCATCGAGGTCATTGAACAGCGGCACCCGCGAAACCAGCCGCCAGCTGACGATGAATTCGTGCTTGCGGATCTCGTTGGCGAAGCCGGTGGCGATGACGCCGGTCGGCAGCGCGAACATGCCGATACCCAGGATCATGGTCACCGCGCCGAAGAATTTGCCCAGGGGGGTGATCGGGGTGACGTCGCCGTAACCGACCGTGGTCAGCGTGGCGATGCCCCACCACATGGCGTCCGGGATGGAGCCGAACTTGTCGGGCTGTACCCGGTGCTCGGCGGCGAAGATGATGCTCGACGTCAGGACCAGCGCCGTGAGCATCAGGAACAGGGCCGCGGTCAACGCCTTGGACTGATTCTTGATCACCGCGCCGATCACGATGAGGGCGGGCGAATAGCGGGTCAGCTTGAGCAGCCGGATCAGCCGGAACACCCTCAGAATTCTGAGATCGGCATCGATAAGGAAACCGAGATAGAAGGGCAGGATCGCCAGGAGATCGATGATCCCGAGCGGCGAAAGGATGAACTTGATCCGGCCCTTGATGGGATGGCCGTAATCGCGGGCGCGGTCCGCCGTGCACGACCACACCCGGAGCACATATTCGACGGTGAAGATGATGACCGAAACGATGTCGAAATACCTGAAGAATGTCCCATAGGCCTCCGAGAGCGCCGGGACCGTCTCCAAAATGACCGCGAGCACATTGGCGGAGATCAGTGCGACCATGAACCAGTCGAATGCGTAGCCCCAACGGTCTCCGGGGACCGAGAGCTCCAAAAACGCGTGGGCGCGGTGCTTCAGGTTGTTCATAAGAGCGGTTATGCCATTCAGGCGGCGCTCAGCGCTTGATCCAAATCACGCAGGATGTCGTCGGCGTTCTCGATCCCGATCGACAGCCGGATGACGTCGGGACCTGCCCCGGCGGCGATCTGCTGCTCCTCGGTAAGCTGCCGGTGAGTCGTCGAGGCGGGGTGGATGATCAGGCTCCGCGTGTCGCCGATGTTGGCGAGGTGGGAAAACAGCTCGCAGGCCTCGACCATTTTGACGCCGGCATCGAAGCCGCCCTTGAGGCCGAAGGTGAACGTGGCGCCGGGCCCGTTGGGGAGGTACTTCGCCGCGAGGTCACGATACGGGCTCGACGCCAATCCGGCATAGGACACCCAATCGACCGCCGGATGCGCCTCAAGGAACCCGGCAACCGTTTGCGCGTTGGACACATGGCGGTCCATACGCAGCGCCAGGGTCTCGATCCCGGTGATGGTCAGAAACGCATTCAACGGCGCCATGGTCGGCCCGAAATCCCGGAGCGCGACGGCGCGGGCCTTGGTGGTGAAGCCGAAGTCGCCGAAGGTCTCGTAGAAGGTGAGGCCGTGGTAGGCCGGGTCCGGCTCGGTCATGCCCGGGAACCTGCCGCCCTGGAGCCAGTCGAATTTGCCGCTCTCGACGATCACGCCGCCCATGGAATTGCCGTGCCCGGAGAGGTACTTGGTGGTCGAGTGTATGACGATGTCGGCGCCCCATCTGATCGGCTGGCAAAGATAGGGAGACGCCATGGTGTTGTCGACGATCACCGGGATTCCGGCCTCGCCGGCGATCTCCACCACCGGCTCCAGGTCGACGACGATGCCGCCGGGATTGGCGAGCACCTCGAGGAAGATCGCCTTGGTCTTCGGCGTCAGGGCTTCGCGGAAATTCTCCGGGTCGGCCGGGTCGACGAAATGGCAGGTCCACCCCAGCCGCTTGAACGACAGGCCGAACTGGGTGACCGACCCGCCATATAGATTGCGCGACGCGATGAACTCGTCGCCGGGCTCCAGCAGGGTGAAGAAGGTCAGGAACTGGGCCGCATGGCCGGATGCCGCCGCGAGGCCGGCGCGCCCGTCTTCCAGGTTGGCGACGCGCTCTTCCAGCACCGAGACGGTCGGATTGCCGAGCCGGGAATAGAGGAAGCCGAACCGGGACAGGTTGAACAGATCGGCGGCATGTTCGGTGTCGTCGAATACGTAGGACGTCGTCTGGTAGATGGGTGTGGCGCGCGCGCCGGTGACAGGGTCCGGCTGGGCGCCGGCGTGGACCGCCCGGGTCTCGAAACCGTACTCGATGGGGCCTGATTTTTCCGTTTCGCTGCTCATGGTGCTACCGTCTGAAGGGCGCGCGCTTGGCGGTGATGATCCTGGAGTTGACGCCCGACCAGCTCAACTCGCCGAACAGGCGTCCGTATTCGATTTTGGGGCAGCGGTCCATGACCACCGACAGCCCGGCCGCTTCGGCGCGGGCGGCCGCTTCGTGGTTGACCACGCCCAACTGCATCCAGATGATTTCGATCCCTTTTTTGGATGCGATCTCGATGGCCTCGTCGGTGATCGGTCCCGCGGCGTCCGAGTTGCGGAACACGTCGACCATTTCGAAGGTGGGCGGGACGTCGGCCAGCGCGCCGTAGACCTCTTCGCCGAGTATCTCGGTGCCGGCGGCCCGCGGGTTCACCGGAATCACCCGGTAGCCCTTGCGCTGCAAATACTTCATGGCGAAGTGACTGGGCCGGACCCAATCCGGACTGGCGCCGACCATGGCGATGGTCTTCACCCGCCGGAGGATGTCGCGGATCGACGTATCGGGGTAATGCAGGTTCAAGCCGCGCGCCTACCGGTCCCGCCATTCGGGGTGGCGTTTATCGAGAAACGCGTCGATGCCCTCCCGGGCGTCATGCACCTGCATATTCTCGGCCATCACTTTCGAGGTGAAGGCGTAAGCCTCGTCCAGGTCCATGTCGATCTGTTTGTAGAACGCCGCCTTGCCCATGGACATGGACTTAGTCGACAGGCCGGCGATCCGTTCGGCGAATTCCATCACCGCCTCGTCGAGTTGACCGGCGGGCGCCACCCGGTTGACCAGACCGAACCGGAGCGCGCGCTCGGCATCGATGAGATTGCCCGTGAGCAGCATTTCCATCGCCGCCTTGCGCCCGACGGTTCGGCTGAGCGGCACCATGGGCGTCGAGCAGAACAGCCCGTTGACGATGCCCGGCGTGGCGAACTTGGCGTCCTCGGCGGCGACGGCGAGGTCGCAGGCGGAGACCAGCTGGCACCCGGCGGCGGCGGCGGTCGCGTGCACCCGGGCGATGACCGGCTGGCGCATCCGTGTGAGGGTCAGCATCACCTCGCTGCAATTGGTGAACAGCCTGAGGATGTTGTCGTAGGAGGGGTCGGCCCGCATTTCCTTCAGGTCATGCCCGGCGCAGAAGACCGGACCGTTGGCCGCAAGAACGACCACCCGCACCGCGGGGTCCCCGTTGATGGCGTCGAGGGCCGACTTCAGCTCGGCCAGCATGGCGTCGGAGAGCGCATTGCGCTTGGCGGGACGGTTCAGGGTCACGGTGGTGATGCCTGCGTCCGTGTCGTCACGGAGCAATATGGCCTCGTCGATCTGGTCCGGCTGGGGGGCGTCGGGCATTTGGGGGCCTCCTTGGGGTGCGTGCTGGGGTTAAGAATCCGCATTTGACCCCGGCGCCGCAAGGAATAATCCGGCCGGCGTCCTCACGCTCTTGCCGATTGAAATGAGGTAAAATAGTACCTCATTTCTAACCCTCAGAAATCATTGGGTTTTTCGTAAATTTCGGCGTTGACTTGCGCGCGCGAAACCGTATATTCGCGCGTCTTCGAGAGGAATTGAAGAATGAAAACCTATTCGGCCAAACCCGGCGACGTGCAGCGGGACTGGTTCGTGGTCGACGCCGAGGATGTGGTCCTTGGCCGGCTCGCCAGCATCGTCGCTTCCCGGCTGCGCGGCAAGCACAAGCCCATGTTCACCCCGCATATGGATTGCGGCGACAACATCATCGTCGTCAACGCGGGCAAGGTCCGGCTCACCGGCAACAAGCGCACCGACAAGACATATTACCGCCACACCGGCTATCCGGGCGGCATCAAGAGCGCGACCGCCGGCGAGATTCTCGACGGCAAGCACCCGGAGCGGGTGGTTCACAAGGCCGTCGAACGGATGATCTCCCGCTCGCCGCTCGGCCGCCAACAGATGCGCAAGCTGCACGTCTATGCCGGCGCCGAACACCCCCACGAGGCGCAAAAGCCCCAGGTGCTGGACGTCGCCGCCATGAACCCGAAGAACAAGAGGAGCGCCTGATATGGCTGATCAACCGACAGCGGAGGCCCTCGAGGAACTCAAAGGAACGCTCGAAGGCGGCGATGCGGCGGCGGAGGCCGAGGCGCCCGTCCAGGCCGCGCCGGCGGCGCCCGCCGAGCCGGTGCTCGACGAGCACGGCCGCGCCTACGCCACCGGCAAGCGGAAGGATGCGGTGGCCCGCGTCTGGCTCAAGCCGGGCAGCGGCAAGATCGTGGTCAACGACCGGGACGTGGAGACCTACTTCGCACGCCCCGTGCTGCGGATGATGCTCAACCAGCCGTTCCAGGAAGTGGGCCGCGTCGACCAGTACGACGTCATGTGCACGGTTTCCGGCGGCGGCCTTTCGGGCCAGGCCGGAGCGGTGCGCCACGGCATTTCCAAGGCGCTGACCTACCACGACCCGGCGCTGCGCCCGGCCCTCAAGAAAGGCGGGTTCCTGACCCGCGACAGCCGCGTCGTCGAGCGGAAGAAGTACGGCCGCGCCAAGGCCCGCCGGTCCTTCCAGTTCTCGAAGCGCTAAGTTCGAGACATACTCCGATTCACGGGGACTTGAATCCGCTTACTTCAAGGGCAGGCAGATTTCGGTCAGCAGTTCCGCCGCCGGCGTCTTGCTGGCATCGTTGAGATACTTCTCGTGGAGCGGTTGGTTGGCGGCTTCCTCGCCGCTCTCCGGGAGCCATGCGCCGTAAAGCCAATCATATGGCCGTTGCAATTCCGCATACGGGCCCTTGAAGACCAGAACCGCGTGCCGACCGCCGGCGACCTCGACCGTCCGGACTTGGCGGTCGCCGGTGATGGTTTCCGGTCCAATATCCCGGGTGACCACCAAGCCGGCTTCCGAGCGCAGCTGGTGCGCGGGAACGGCGGCGGGGTCGTCGAAATAGACCGCTGCGGCTCCATGGGCTTCCTTCAACACATCCGACCCGGCCGCCCATGTCATGAGAGCCTCGAAGGTCCCGCCGATCTTCATGTAATCGCCGTCGTGGGCAATGGCCGCCAGTTTGAACGGCTCCAGATTTTTGATTTCGACGTCGTACATACCGATTTCCTTATAAAGAACAGGGCCGATCTCAAGATCAAATGAGAAGTCTATGTGGCATCAATATCTTCCACAAAAAAGATGTCTCGCCCAATCAGCTTGCAGATAAACTTGGATCGGGGCGGTTTCATCACACGTAAAAAGCTGTGCGCGTACGGGAAAAAATGAAGGTGAGGGTTAAAGGTATAGATATATTCGCGCTCTCGGGGCACAACGACGACGAGCCGATTCTTGGCGATGCGCCGCAACTCTCGGATTGCGGCTTGTATATCCAATACGTGTTCGAGTACGTGAGTGCAAATAACCGTGTCAAAAGCGTTATCTGCAAATGGCAATGACTCGATCGGCGCCCTGGTCCAAGTTATCGCAGGGTCGGATTCTCGTGTTTCATCGTCAATTATAAGATCGCATCCACAATAAGTTCGGTCTTTGCCGTTTTCACGTTTTAGTCTCCGGACCAAATATCCAGTCCCACAACCTACGTCGCAGATATTATTGCCAACAAGGCTTTCGCTAATCGCTTCGATGCAGCCTTCGGAGTTGTCCGTTTCGTCCATGATGCGTTCATAGTCGTTATAAACCGCCGCGTATTCCTCTTCCGAAATGTGTGGGGCCTTTTTGCGGAAATTCGCCATTTCGTCGATACGATCGCCGAGATAGAGACGAAATAACCACCGACCAAAAACGGAGTCCCGCATTACAGGCGGCATGACGTCTTCAAGAATAAAGCGGATTGAATTGACTGTTTCTCTTTTCATTCTCAGTCCTTTTCAACACCATCTTCGGTTCCAGGCTCAGGACTCATTAATCGAGATGGAAGATGACGGTAGCAGCAATACAGATGGCCGAGAAGAATGTGTGGGCGCACCTGGCGTAACGGGTTGCGATTCTCCGCCGGATATCGATGACGGGCAGGGCGGGTAACGGGAGGCCGCCCGCTCTTTTGCCTTCCCATTTGCGGTCCAAGGGCGTATGTCAGCGCCCCACGGGACGCATGACATGACGGCAAGAATTTTCATCGACGGCGAGGCGGGGACGACCGGCTTGCAGATCGCCGAGCGGCTCGGACCCCGCGGCGACCTCTCGCTCATCCACCTGGACGAGGCGTCGCGCAAGAACGCGGGCGCCCGGAAAGCGGCGCTCGCCGAAGCCGACGTCGCCATCCTCTGCCTGCCCGATGAGGCGGCGCGGGAGGCGGTGGCGCTCGCGCCCGAGAGCACCCGGATCATCGATGCCTCGACGGCGCATAGGACGGCGTCGGGCTGGGTGTTCGGCTATCCCGAGCTCGAGGCGGGGCATGAAGCCGAGATCGCCGGCGCGCGCCTGGTGGCCAATCCCGGCTGCTATGCGCTCTCCTCCATCGCGCTGCTCCGGCCCCTGGTGGCGTCCGGGCTGATGCCGGCGGACTTTCCGGCGACCATCAATGCGGTGTCCGGCTATTCGGGCGGCGGCAAGTCGCTGATCAGGCGGATGGAGGATGCCTCGGCGGACGATGCCATCTCGTCCGAGTTCTTCTACTACGGCCTCGGCCTCGAACATAAGCATGTGCCGGAAATCCAGGCCCACGGCCTGCTGGCGACCCGGCCCCTGTTCGTGCCGTCGGTGGGACGCTACCGGCAGGGGATGATCGTCCAGGTGCCGCTGCAATTGGCGGCGCTGCCGGGGACGCCGTCCGTGGCCGATCTGCACGGCTGCCTGAGCGCCTGGTATGCGGGCCGCCGGTTCGTCACCGTCGCCGGGCCGGGCGATGCCGCAGGCCGCGCGGCGCTCTTGGATCCGGAGGCGTTGAACGGCACCAACCATCTCAGGCTCTACGTCTTCGGCAACGATACGCACGGCCACGCGGTGCTTGCCGCCCAGTCGGACAATCTCGGCAAGGGCGCGTCGGGAAGCGCGGTGCAGAACCTCAACATCATGCTGGGCCTCGCCGAGGAGACCGGCCTCGAATAGCGCGCCCCAACGAGGAGCGAGACATGACCGACTTCCAAGGCAACATCCTGCCCTACAACGGCAAATGGCCGAAGATCGCCGATGACGTGTTCATCGCGCCCGGCGCCTCGGTGATCGGCGACGTGGAGATCGGCGCGGGGTCATCGGTTTGGTTCAACTGCGTGCTCCGCGGCGACGACAACCCGATCCGCATCGGCAAGCGGGTCAATGTCCAGGACGGCACGGTGATCCACGTCCACATCCGGACCCAGGGCACCTATATCGGCGACGACGTGACCATCGGCCACATGGCGCTGCTCCATGCCTGCAACATCGCCGACAAGGCGTTCGTCGGCATGGGCTCCATCGTCCTCGACGAGGGTACGATCGAAACCCGGGGCATGCCCGCCGCCGGGGCCATGCTGACGCCGAAGAAAGTGATCAAATCAGGAGAGCTGTGGAGCGGCCGGCCCGCCAGGCTCATGCGCGAGCTCTCAAAAGAAGAGATCGAGGGCTTCGACTGGTCGGTGGAGAGCTACTTCGAGCGCGGCCGGGAATATCTCAGGGATTTCTCCGCCCTGGCGACGGCGGCGGAGTAGGGCTTAGACGTCGATCAGCCCGTCTTCCAGTTCGGCGGCGTGGGACTGGATGAAGGCGAGGCGCAGTTCCGGCTTCTTGCCCATCAGGTCATCCACCAGCTTGGCGGTCTCCCTGGCCTCCCGGTGCTCGTCGTCGGACTGGCCGGCCGGCACCGTGACCCGCAACAGCGTCCGCGTGTCCGGATTCATGGCGGTTTCCTTCAGCTGGGCCGGCGGCATTTCGCCCAGCCCCTTGAAGCGTGAAACCTCGATCCTGCCCCGGCCGGTGAACACCTTTTCCAGCAGCTCGTCCTTGTGCGCATCGTCCATGGCGTAGGCCGTCTCGCCCCCTTGCGCGATCCGGTAGAGGGGCGGTTGCGCGATAAACAAATGTCCGTTCTCAATAAGTTCGGGCATTTCCTTAAAGAAATAGGTCATCAATAGGGAAGCGATATGGGCGCCGTCCACATCGGCGTCGGTCATGATGATGATCTTGTCGTAGCGCAGATCGTCGTCGGCGTAGCGGGGTCCGGTCCCGCACCCCAGCGCCTCGATCAGATCGTTCAGTTCCTGGTTGGCGTTCATCTTGTCGGCGGTGGCGCTCGCCACGTTCAGGATCTTGCCCCTGAGCGGCAGGACGGCCTGGGTTGCCCGGTCGCGGGCCTGTTTGGCCGAGCCGCCGGCGGAATCGCCTTCGACGATGAACAATTCCGTGCCGTCCCGGGATTTCCGGGTGCAATCGGCCAGCTTGCCGGGCAGACGCAGTTTCCTGGCCGCCGTTTGGCGCTTGAGGGTCTTTTCCTGGCGTTTGCGCATCCGTTCCCGGCTGCGCTCGACGATCCGCTCCAGAAGCTTGTCGGCGGCCTTGGGATCGCCCGACAACCAGTGATCGAAATGGTCGCTGACTGAGCTTTCCACCAGTTTGGCCGCTTCGGGCGTCGCCAGCCTTTCCTTGGTCTGGCCCTGGAATTGCGGATCGGGGATGAACACCGACAGCATCACGCAGGCGCCGCCCAGGGTATCGTCGCCGGTCACCTTGGCCGCCGCCTTGTTTCCGGTGAGGTCGCCATAGGCCCGCAAAGCCTTGGTAACGGCGGTGCGGAAGCCCGCTTCGTGGGTGCCGCCCTGGGGGGTCGGCACGGTGTTGCAGTAGGAATTGAAGTATTCGTCCTCGTCGCTGGGCCAGGCGACGGCCCATTCGACCCGGCCCGAGCCGCCGTTGAGATCGGCCTGGCCGGCGAAGGTCTTCTCCGTCACCGTGGCGCGGTTTTCGAGGGTCTGGGCGAGGTAATCCCCGAGCCCGCCTGGAAAATGCAGAATTGCCTTGGCCGGCGTTTCGTCCTTCCCGGCGATCAGGGTCTCATCGCAGGACCAGCGGATCTCGACGCCCCGGAACAGATAGGCCTTTGAGCGCGCCATGCGGTAGAGCAGGGCCGGGCGGAAGTGCGCCTTGGCGCCGAAAATCTTGGGATCCGGATGGAAACGAACCGTGGTCCCCCGCCGGTTGGAGGCCTTGCCCACCTCCTTGAGTTTGCCCTTGGGCTTGCCGCGGCTGTAGGACTGGCCCCAAACCTTCTTGTCCCGGGCCACCTCGACGGTGAGTTCGTCGGCCAGCGCGTTGACGACGCTCAAGCCCACGCCATGCAGGCCGCCCGCGGTTTCGTAGGACTTGTCCGAAAACTTGCCGCCCGAGTGGAGGGTGGTGAGGATCACCTCCAGGGCCGACTTGGTCTTGAATTTGGGGTGGGGATCGACCGGGATGCCGCGGCCGTTGTCGCGCACCGTCACCGTCTGACCGGCGGCCAGTTCGATTTCGATCCGGGTGGCCTCGCCGGCCACCGCCTCGTCCATGGAATTGTCGAGCAGCTCGGCCACAAGGTGATGCAGCGCGCGCTCGTCGGTGCCGCCGATATACATGCCCGGACGCCGGCGCACCGGCTCCAGGCCTTCCAGGACCTCGATGTCCTTGGCCGAATAGGATTTCGATTTGCCCCCGGATTTCCGCGAGGTTTTCACCGTCTGCCCGGCGGTCTTCCCGCCGTTTTGTCCGGCGAACAGGTCGTTCATGGCGTTTCGCCCTTGGGGTTGCCGTTCGGGTTCATCCTGAAACCGACGGATTTACTTGATCCTGTAGCTAATCATGGAATTATAACAACATGTAGTGTGTGGCAATGTTTTTCCGGGATTAAGGAATTTCCCCATGGCCGAAACCCAAGAAGGACCTAGCGGTGAAGTAACCCAGCTTGTGCGGACAATGCCCGCCGATACCAACCCGTTCGGCGACATTTTCGGCGGCTGGCTGCTGTCCCAGATGGACTTGGCCGGCGGCACCTATGCCGAGAATCGCGCCCGGGGCAAGACCGCCACCGTCGCCATCAAGGAAATGACCTTTCATGAGCCGGTCCTCGTCGGCGATTTGCTGGCCTGCTATTGCTCGACCGAACGGGAAGGGCGGACCTCCATCACCGTCAAGATCGAGGCCTGGGTGCTGGTCCGCCAAAACCAGCAAACCCAAATCAAGGTAACCGAGGGAATTTTCACCTATGTGGCGGTGGGGGGTGACCGCAAGTCCCGCCCGCTGCCCCCGAAGGAGTAACGGGCTGTTTCCCGACCCGGCCGGCCGGGCGGACCGGCCGGCGGGCCGCTGCCGCCGGAAGACCAGGCCGGGGTGCCTTGCTCCGGCGGCGCTGGGATACGGGGGGACTTGCGGTCTGCGGTAGTCAGTCAACGGGGACCGCCGGGATTGACGCCCAAGGTTGCCGTTCGGCCCGCCTCCATGAAACTTGCTCTAAAAGATCACCAGGAAGACATAGCCGGCCATGACGATGGAGGTCAGCGCGCTTGCGTCCTTCATGAGCTCGATATTGAACATGGGGTTTCCTCTCTTTATTTCCTTGCCTGATGAACTCGGGAGAGGACGTTATCCCTATAAGAACAAAATAGCAACATAAATTTATTATTATAATAAATTCAGTAATTTAAGGTATTTTACCTTACGGGCCGCTCCGGTCCCCGGCCGCGGTATTCGTCGATGAACGCGGCGCCGTGGGCCCGGTTTAATCTGTCCATTTTGAGCCGCTTGGTCCAGGCGGTGAACACCAGGCTTTCACCGAGGCCGCGGGATGGCGTCACGACAAGCCCGTCCCAGGTGCCGCCATAGAACTTGGACCATTCCAGGAGAGTCGCCATGTCCGGCTCCGGCGGCCGGTCGTAGTAAATGACGATGTTGCCGTGTTCGAGGGCGTGGACCAGCCGGGTCGGCGGCTGGCCCGCGGTGTAGACGCCGGGATTGGTGGGGAACGGGTCGTGATCCCCAGACGTGGGGAACGAAGTGCCGTAATTCACCGTTTCGCCGGGGCCGAGATGCCGCCGTCCGCGATCGGGGAAGCTTTCCACCTGCTCGAGGATATCCCGGCCGGCCGCCGCCAATTCCTCGAAGGCATTGCTCTCCTGGACGGTCGACCAGAACCAGACACCGCCGGCGATCAGCAGCACCGCCGCGATGCCGCCGAAGGTGATGAGCGGCCCGCCGCCCGACGACTTGCGCCCGCCGGACCAGTCCACGTTGCCGCTGCCGGCGGCCCGATCGAGCGACGGCGCGCCGGGCCCCATCAACGGCGGCGGGGTGCCGGACCTCTTGGACCGTGTCGGGCCCTTTTTGACCTTGGATTTGCGTTTGCGGGATTTGGGCATGGCAACGGGAATCCGGTTGGTATCGAGGGCCCTAAAATGCCGTGCGAAAAGAGGGGCGTTAAGCCCCCCTCGGATCACATTGTCGTCACATCATCGTTGGGTCGAAGCCCCTACGGCCTGGTGACGTTCCACTCCTCGATGACTTCCGTGCCCGCGTTCTTGAACGTCTTGGCGATGGGGCACCACTCCGACAGGCCGTCTTTCATTTCCCGGAGCTGTTCGTCGCTGGCCTCGATGGTGATGTTGACGATGGTCTTGGCATAGACGAACGGCAGCTCGACCACCTGATCCATGGTCAGGCCGCGGCGGTCCAGGCCCACCTCCATCTCGAGATCCAGCGCCGTCACTTCGGTGCCGGCCCGTTTCGCGAGCTTGTGGATGGTTGAGTTGGTGCAGCCCATGAATCCGGAGAGGTAGGTGTGGATCGGCGACATGCCGAGCCCGGTGCCGCGCGGCTCCGGGTGGTCCATGACAATCTCTTCCTCTCCCGACACCACGTCCGTCCGCGCGTTATTGGGACAGGTGGCAGAGAATTTCATTTTCGCGACTTCGACCGTTTGTCCGTCCGGCATATCAGCCTCCCTTGGCATTGAGTCCCCATGGGCCGAAGAATACCCGCCGTCGCGTTCGCCGTTCAATCGGCGGGCGCCGGGGTGGGTCGCCATGTGATACAGCCGAGCCGAATTCCGGGCTGGCGGAGATCAGGACTTCAGGTGGTGCTGGTGCACGGGAATCAGGCGGCGGTCGGACATTTTGCGCAGGACCGGATCGTCCAGCCTGGAGCAGATGTCGTTCAGCTTGAGCAGAAATTCGCCCATCGCCGATTGACCGTAATACCAGTCGGCCACTTCCTTGTCCGTGGCGGGACCGGGACGGGCGGTTGCCGCTTCGAAGTAGTAGGCCTTGATGTCGTCGACGCAGAGCTTGAAGAAGTTGTAGCGCGGAATGTCGGTGCGAAAGGGCGGGGCGTCGGGGTCGAGGGCGAAGGCGGAGAGGTAGTCCACGCACTGCTCGATGCCGATCCCGGAGACGCCGACCATGGTCTTGCCGTTGTTTTCGAGAGCAAGGCCGTACCATGAGCGCAGCAAGGCCATTTCCCGGCGAACGGCGCCGGCGGGGTCTTTTTCCAGGTCGGGTTCTTCGCCGCCGCCGAAGTTGACCGGGCAGGTCCAGCCTTCGTTGTCTTCGTCGTCCGCGCCGGTAAACCCGCCGGGCGGTCCATCGGGGAAATCATCCAGGATCGGTCCCTCGGGCCGTTCCAGGAGCGCCAACGCCTCGGCCAATACCCGGCGCTGGAAGTCCGGCTCGTTGGGCGCGCCGAAGGGCCGGCCGAGTTCGAACCCGCACCAGAGCGCCCGTGGCGGTTTGATCTTCTCCGAGTGCTCGCGGACAAGGCTCACCTGGGTGGTGGCGATTCCGGCGCGTTCAAGGTAGTGGGCAAGCGCGCCGACGGCGCGCGTGCAGCTGGGTCAGACGGGACACAGCATCACCGCATCGACCTTGTCGGCCTTCATGGCGGCGACGATCTCGGCGACGCTGGGCGCCATCTTATCGGGCTCCGTCGCGCCCATGAACGAGTAGTGATACTCGGCGACACCGCCGATGACGCCGTCCGCCGCCAGCTCCTTCAGCCGGTTGATGGGGAATGCGACGTCGGCATCCTTCATGAAGCCGATGCGGTCGAAGTTGGACGACACATGGGTCATCACCAGGTCTTCGTCCGGCAAGTCCTTGGGGATGATCCGGAAATCCCCCGACTCTTCGGTGAACGGCCGGTCGCCCTTGCGGTGAAGACCGGCGGTGGAAATCAACGACACCCGCCGTTCGGCCAGGGGCGGCCCGAGCACGAACGGGCTCTCGTCGAAGGCGGGCATCTCCCGATTGAGGTAGTCCTCCCGGAACTCATCGGGAAATTCATCCACACGGACCATTGTCTACTCCGCCGCCTCCGCCGCGTCCTTCTCGTTCCACCAGCAGGATTGCATGTAGCGGGCGTAGTCGTCCGGGTCGATGGAGGTGGACTTCGTGAACAGGTTCATGACCGGGTTGTCTTCGATGGGAATCCGCAGGCTGTCGGTGAACCGGTTCCAGAAATTGAAGAAGCCCGAGGTGAAGCAGATTTCGACGATCTGTTCGTCGGAATAGTGCTTCTTGAGTTCCTCGAAGGCGGGACCGTCCTGGGGCGGCTTACCCGGGCCGCCGCTTTGGTACTGCTTTTCGGTCATGACCTCCGCCCAGCGCATGGCCGCTTTTTCGGCGTCGCTGAACAGTTCGGAGTTGAGGTAGTCGCCGGTGACCGCCTCGATCATGTCTTCTGAAAATCCTAACGCCCGACCGAGCGTTTCATTGTGGCCCGTTCAATAGGCGCAAAAGTTGAGGGTCGAGGTCTTGAGGATCACCAGGCATTTGGTGCGGACGGCGAGGATGCCGGAAATCTCCTCGCGCAGTCCCGCGACGATGAAGCTGAACAGGGACTGCATAAGCTTCGGCGACGCGGAACCGGCGCGGACCGCGTTGGCGACGCGGCCGAACATAATTTTGGAATGATCGAAGATGACCGCCTGCTCGGGCGTCGCTTCTTCATCCTGAATAATCGGAACACGGGACATTCGGGGTCTCCCTCTGAATTTGGACTGTGGGTTATTCGGCCGGCCAAGTGCGCTCGGCGACGCTGGGGCTGCCCGGTTGATGGAAGGTTTGCGATAGCGCCACCCGGTTGGTCCATTCGCCGGGTACTTCGCCGAGCGACTCGTGCTTTTGAAATCCGTCCAGCCGAGCCTGCAGCGACGTGAACTCGTAGATCACGCCGTGATGGGGCCAGCCGGCGATGCAGGCCAACCGGCGGGCGGCGATGACGCCGGGCATTTCGGCGACCGAGGGCAGCCGGTACTGGGCGTACCATTTGCTGACGTCGAACTCCTGCTCCCACTCCTCGGCGCGGAAACTGCCCCATTGTACCGCCGGGCCGGGGGCCGTGCCGAGCGGCCGCGAGTCCGCTTCGGGACCGCTCACCCGGTCGACTTCGGAAAAGACGCAGGTGCGGACGCCCTCGCGGCGGCCAAGCATCCCGGCCGTCACCGGGTCCGTGTCTTCGGGCCAGGCGTCGTCTTCGGGGAGGAAGAAGGTGTGCGGGTTCTCGGCGCCCATGGCCAGGATGAACTGGGAGCCCTGGCCGACCTCGCCTTCCGGGGCCCGGTGCATGCGTTCATGAAATGTAACGTTGTTGTCGCCGCCGGGAATCCGGTACGCCGCGGCCCAAAGATAGCCCGGCCGCTTCCGGACCGCCGGCAAATAGGCATTGTGCAGCCAGTCGAAATATTCGTCCCGGCCGTCCGCCGGAAGATCATACCATTGTGCCCTGATCCCTAGGTCCATGCCGTTTCCTCCGGCGCTTACATGTCAAAACCATAGTTTCATGTCAGATACACCAGTACAAGTCCATAGACAAGGTATATACCTATTTGTCTTGTACAGGCCTTTTGGTGCGTATATATTAAATGGATCGTACGCGGCAGTCAGAGAGGGAGGCGGTTTGATGGCGCAGAAGGCACGGACCAAATCACCCGACCAACCGAACGTCTTTCACAACCGGCCGGCCCAGAAAATCCTCGGCTACTTGTCCAACAAGTGGAATATTTTGGTTATCCGCCGGCTTTACAAGCGCACCATGCGTTACGCCGAGCTTAAGCGCGACATCGGGGACATCTCGGAAAAGATGCTGACCCAAACCCTGCGGCAGCTCGAATCCATCGGCATGGTGGAGCGCAAGATCTACCCTGTCATTCCGCCCAAGGTCGAATATTCCCTCACGCCGCTGGGCCGGACGCTCGAGAAGCCGTTGTCGGTCTTGTGCGACTGGGCGGTCGAACATATCGGCGAGGTGGAGGCGGCGCTTGTGGCCTACGAAGAGAGAAAAAAGGCCGAAGAATAAACGGACCTTCAGGAGCACATTTGACATGAGCGATTCCGACCAGCGGGTCGGCATGGTCGATAGCGACCAGGCGACCGGCGATATCAAGAATCTATTCGACGCGGCAAGGGCCATGATGGGCCGGGTGCCGAATTCCTACCGTGTGTTGGCGCAAGTGCCCCAGGTGTCCAAGTTCCTGATCTTGTTTAACGCGGTGATGCAGCGGGAAGGCGCCGGCAGCCTGTTGAGCACCAGGATCAAGGAAATGGTGGTCATCAAGACCTCGCACATTAATGCGTGCAAGTACTGATTCGCGCACAACACGTCGCTTGGTCAAGCGGCAGGCATTACCGACGAACAAACCGTCGAAATCGGTCTAGGTGATTACATCGATTCCGATCTGTTCACCCAGCGGGAGAAGATGGCGATCCTGTGGGCGGAGCACGTGACGCTCAACACCGCCAAGGAAGACAACGGCGTCTTCGAGCAGGTGCGGGAAGTATTCAGCGAGGAGGAAATCATCGAGCTCACCCTGATGAGCGGCTACTTCAACCTGTTCAACCGCCTCACCGATTCCCTGAAGATCCCGGTCGAGGATCAGCACGAGGTCGACAAGATCAAACGCTCGGTCCATCTCGATCCGGAGAAGGTGAAAACCTATCTCCAGGCGATGCTCGACAACTGGCCCGAAAGCGCGCCAACGCCGAGTTCGGATTAGGGTCCGGACTCGATTAAATTGCGTCATGTAAGGTCAATTCGCTCCGAATTGGCCGAGCCGGGCGGGGAACGCACGGCAAACTCCCTTCCTCTCTGAATCGGATCAGGCAACCCGGTTCCGCAGCACCCCGATGCCCTCGACTTCGAGTTCGATGACATCGCCCCGTTGAATCCACCTGTCCAGTTCGTCGCCGCAGCCGAAGGCGATGGTGCCCGATCCGATGAAGTCGCCGGGATGGAGCGTTTCGTCTTTCGAGATGAATTCGATGATCTGGTGAAAGCTCCAATACATGTCGGAGCTGTTGCCCTCGGACCAAACCTCGCCGTTGATGCGAGCCTCCATTTTGAGGTTCCCCGCGTCGATTTCGTCGGGGGTGACCACGCAGGGCCCGAAGATGTTGCCGGTGTCCATGTCCTTGCCCTTGGCCGGGCCCAGCATCATGGTGATTTCGCGCTGCAGCGCGTCCCGGGCGCTGATGTCGTTGAAGATGGTATAGCCGGCGATATGGTCCCCGGCGTCGCCGGCCGGAATGTTCTTGCCCGTTTTGCCGATGTAAATCCCGAACTCCAGTTCGTAGTCCAGTTTCTCCGTATGGCCGGGCCAAATGATGTCCTCGCCGGGCCCGATGACCGTGTCGCAATTGCCCTTGTAGTAGATGGGCCGCTCATACCAGAGGTCGGGGGTCGGCTTGCCCGAGCGCTTCTCGAAATTCTTGGCATGGGTCTCGAAGCTGATGGTGTCCCGGATCGACCGGGGCCGCGGCACGGGGGCGAGGAGGGTGACGTCTTCCGGATCGTGGGCCGGCGGCATGTCCGTCCCGGCATTGCCTGCGGCGAAGTCCAGTGCCTGCCGCGCGGCGTCGCGGCTGAGTTGTCCGCCCTTGAAGAACTCGATCATGTCCGCGGGAATGACGGCATCGGCGATCTCCCGGGCCCGATCGGTTCGTCCGGCTGCCTGGAGATATGCCGCGTAGGCCAGATTAAGATCGACGATATGGCCGCCGGAGAGCGCGCCGACCCGCCGCAACGGGCCGGTCGGGGAGGGGATCTCGAAGGTGACGAGCTTCATGCCGATACTTCCTATTCGCTCTCGGTGAACAGCTTCAGCTGGCGCAGCAAACGCCGGTTGTTGGCGTCGAGCACCGATTCCCTGGTGCGGCCGGTATAGTCGTACCAGCCCTTCCCCGATTTGATGCCCAACTCGCCCCGGTCCACCTTCTCCAGAATACCGGGCGAGGGGTCGGTCGCGTTGCTGAGCTTCGGGAAGATGTTGCCCGAGGCGCGCGCCGCCGTATCCAGGCCGATCATGTCCTCCGCTTCCATGGGGCCCAGGCAGGCCAGCCGGAATCCGTAGCTCGCCTTGACCGCAATATCCAGGTCTTCCGGGGTGACGATTCCCTCATCCAGCAGATAGTCGATTTCCCGCTCCATGGCGCCGGTCAGCCGGTTGATGATGAAGCCCGGCACTTCCTTTCTGACCAGCACGGGCCTTTTGCCGACCCGATTCATCAGGGCCATGGTGACGTCGACGGCCGTCTGGTCCGTCCTGTCGCCCCGGTGGACTTCGACGGCCGGAATGATATGGGCGGGATTGAAATAGTGGAGACCGATGAGGCGCTCCGGCGTCCGCATGCCGGCGGCCATATTGGTCACCGTCAGGCTGCTGGTGTTGCTGGCGATGATCACGCCGCCCGGCAAATCATCCAGCTTGGCGAATAACTCCCGTTTGAGGTCCAGAATCTCGGGCATGGCCTCGACGACATAGTCGCAGCCATCGGTCGCCGCCGGGAGGGCGTCGCTCTCCATGTACGAAATGCGTTCGGCGACTTGCGCTTTTTCTTCGGCGAGCAGATTGAATTCATCGAAGGCGTCGAGATTGACCGCAATCTGATTGCGGCAGTTCTCGAGTGCGTCGGCGCTGACATCCACCATCCGGACAGCGAGGCCGGCCTGGGCGAAGTTGAGGGCGATGCCGGCGCCCATGATGCCGGAGCCGACGACGACCACCGTGTCGATTGGATCCGAATTTGCCGCCGTCATGTCGGGCCTCCCTGGTTTGAACCGTTGCCGGCCGCACCGCCTAGTTGGCGGAGAAACCGCCATCCAAGTTGATGATTTCGCCGGTAAGGAAATCCGACGCCCCGGAGGCGAGAAACATGAATATTCCGGTGAAATCCCCGGGCTCCCCCAACCGGCCGAGGGGGATGCGCTGCAGCACCTTGGCGCGGGCCTCTTCGTTCTCGTCTTCGAACAGCCAGGCGGTGAGCTCGGACCGGAACACCGTCGGCGCGATGGCGTTCACGCAAACCCCGTGGGGCCCGAGCTCGACCGCCAGGGACCGGGTGAGCAAATTTATCGCCGCCTTGGACGTCCCGTAGGCCGAGGTGCCGCCCGGCGCGGCGAATTGTCCGCGGACCGACGAAATCAGGATCATCTTTCCGCCGCGTCCCTGCTCGACGAAGCGCTTCGCCGCCGCCCGGGACAGGAGCCAGGTTTGCCGGACGTTCGCGTCCATGACGCTGCCGAATTCGCCGGGGGTCATCTCCAGGATCGGTTTGACGACGGAGAAGCCGGAGGCGGCGATGACGATGTCGAGGCCCCGCGGCTCGGCGGCAGCCGCGACCAGCCTTTCGGCCGCCGCTTCATCCACGGGCCGTCCCTCGACGGTGGAGACGCTTTCCTCCGCGCCGGCGATTTCCCCGGCCAACGCGTCGAGCTTCGCCATGTTGCCGCCGGCGAGCGTCACGTGCGCCCCGGCCCCGGCCAGCGCCCGCGCGGCGGCTTCGCCGAGGGCGCCCGAGGCCCCGGATATCAGGGCCGACTTGCCCCGAAGGTCGAAGAGACCCGATGGTGCGGTGAGTTGTGTCATCGGCGAGCGCCGTCCGTCCTCAATCGCCGTCTTTGTGCTTGAGGTGCCCGAAGTCGTGCTCGGAGGCGGACAGGTTGAACGAATACATCTCCGAGATCACGTGAATGCGGAAATCCCGTTCGAGCACCGCTTTCCACGGCCGCACGCAGATATAGTGGGTCATCCGCCGGGCCGACCGGCTCTTCTTCATGATGTCGCGCGCAATCTCCCAGGCGCGGCCGACGATGTCGTCCCGCTCCACCACCTCGTTGACGACCCCGAGTTCGAGGCACTCCCCGGCATCCATGCTGCCGCTGGTCAACATCATGTAATTGCCGCGCTTGATCCCGAGAACCTGCTGCAGGCACAGCCCCATGCCGTCGCCGGGGACGTGGCCGCTGTCCATGCTGAAATGCCCGTCCCGCAGGATGAAGTCGGGGGTGCAAAGGGTGATGTCGCTCATCAGCGCCATTTCCCAATGAATGCCCCGCCCGTTGATGGCGGCAATGGTCGGGATCTCGATGTCGTTGACGAAATTCTCGACGATTTTCAGCGTGTCGTAGATCTGCACGTCATAGCGCTTATCGTCGTCGGGCGACTGCTCGACCTCCTTGAACGATTCCGTATCCCATTCGTAAATCCAGTACGGGTCCGTCGAGGTGAGGATCAGGACCTCGTTTTCCTTGTCGTGGCCGATGACGGTCCAAAGCTCGGCGAGCGCATGATGGAACTGATAGCTCCATTTCACCGGTCCGCCGTTGGTGTGCATCTTGACCTCTAGGATGCCGTTCTCGCGCTTGAACTGAAAAAAGTCCTTAAACCGCTCGCGGTACTCCTCCAATTCGGGGACGGCGTAATACTGGTTGACGGCCATTTTTCCTCCCTTGTTCCCGGAACGCCGGGCTGTCTCGTTTGTCCCGGCGCGGCCGGCGGAACGGTCTCGAACCTGTGCCGGCGGCTATTCAGTCACGAATTGTCCATGCCCGTCTAATGCCCATTAGGCTTGAGGCCATGCGATAATCTTATGGGGCCGCGGCATTTGCGTCATCCGAAAGGGAAGAGCGGAGGTGGGAAATAAACGACAACAAAAACGCCGGCGGCGAGGTTTCCCGCCGGTATGCAATGCCGGTCTTGTAGTGCCAGAGCGATCCTTGAATCGGCAGGATGGTCAACCCTTCGGAGCGCCTGTGCTCGGCAAAGGGCTTGGGAGCGGTGCTGATGATTTCGGATGTCCTCATGATCGAAATCAGGGAAGAGTTGGATTCACATTCCAGTTCGATGTTCGGCGGCTCCAGCCCGTAGGCGGAAAAGTAGCCGCCGAGCCTGGATGGCGTAATCTCGTCGCCCTTGAGCTGGCTCCACGGATATTTCAGCAAATCCTCCGCGGTGACGGTCTTCTGTCGGGCCAAAGGGTGGGCCGCGCTGCTAACGACGACCCGCTCCATGTCCATCAGGACCTCGGTGGCGATGTCCGGCGGGGTCAGTTCTTCCAGGGCGATGCAGGCCAAATCGATCGCGCCCTCCCGCAACTGGGCGAGCAGGGGGCGGGTGGCCCCGCCGACGACTGTGAAGTTTATGCCTTCCAGTTTGTCCCGGGCCGCGGTGAGCGCCCGCGGGATGTAGATGGTTTCCCACGCCGGAATGGCGCCGATCCGGATAATTCCCTCCCGCCCGTGCAGCAGCGCATCGATCTCGGTGAGCGCGTGCTCATATTCGAGTTGCATGGCGCGCGCCCGGCGGGCAAGCAGCCGGCCGTACGCGGTCAGCTCGACACCCGAAGACCGGCGATGGAAGAGGGGGACCCCGATGCGGTCTTCAAGCATCCGGATGCTGCGGGAAAGAGCGGGCTGGGAAATATTGAGTTCGGCCGCGGCCCTGGTTACCCCGCCCTCGTCGGCAACCGCCAGGAAGTGGGCGACAAGCCTGTCGATACCCTGGTATGCCATCGGCCTCCATAACTCATTGTTATAATTGTGAACCATCTTAAAGAAATTTCCCCTTCCGATGAAGAGCGTAATAACTCCTGGTTATGGGGAGAGTGCGTAAACGGTATTGGACGCCGAATTGCCGCGACCGTACTCTTCAATTCCACGGGGGACGAATTTCGAATGATCGGACGCGCGCCTTTCGCGCGCTGCGGACCGCGGTCACGAGACCGGCGGCCCGGGAAATTGAAGAATCGAATTTAACAGGAGAGTGCAATGCGAGATTTGACAAAGAGAGGTTTTATCGGAGGCCTGCTGCTCACCGGCATGCTGATCGCCGCGCCGGCCGCCGTTCAGGCGCAGGGCAAGATTTTACGGTCCGATACGGACGCACTCGGGGCGCCCGGCCACACCATGATTATCGTCGCGAGCAAGATCTGGAAGCGCGAGGCGGGTATCGCGGTTCAGGTGAATGACAGCCAGACCTTGACCCGGTCGGCCCTGAAGCTGGGAAGCGGCAAGCTCGAGGTCATGCCGCTGCCGACGGCGGTCGCCGGGTACCTTCAGAAAGGCGCCCGGATGTACGCCAAGAAGTTCAAGAAGGAAGCGATCGCCGCGTCAAAGGAAATTCGCTCCATTCTGGGGTGGCTCGCCGTAACAAATCATCCGCTTACATTCGAGGATTCCGGGATCAAGGGCTTCAAGGATATCAAGGGCAAGCGGGTGTTCGTGGGGCCGCCGTCCGGCGGTGCGTCGGTGAATTCCCAGAACTATATCCGTTCGCTGACCGGGTACGAGCCCAACAAGGACTACAAAGCCATCAAGATGCCTTGGGGCTCCGGTCTCCAGGCCATGCTGGACGGCAAGCTGGATGTCTTTTTCCGGCCCGCGGGACTTGGCGCCGCCGCGGTTGAACAGATCGGGCTGAAGAAAAAATTCCGGATTCTCGATGCTCGGACCGGAAATCCCGAGGGATTGAAGAAATTCACGGCGCCGCCCCACCGGTTTGTCCTCGAAATCCCGCCGGGAACCTATAAGTCGCAGGTCGACAACGACAAGAAAGTCGTCACGACGGGCGGCACGTTCAACCTGGGCGTCGCGGCGAGTCTTCCGGAGGATATGGTCTACAAGATGACCAAGGCCATCTGGGAAAACCTGGGTGAAATGCAGCAAACCGCCGTGACACTGAAGAGCGTCAATCCGAAACGGCCTTTCATCGGCTCGAATGTGAGGCTCCATTCGGGTGCCGCGAAGTATTATCGTGAGATCGGGACAAAGATTCCGGAGCGTCTCCTCCCCCCGAGCTCCTGACCAACCCGCCGATGCTGCCGCCTACCGGCCCCGTACGTGGGGCCGGTAGGTCGTCAGTTGGGTTGATGGGGGAATACAATGCCAAGGGAATCCGAGCAGTCGACTGCGCGCCGACTCCTGAACAGGTTTGCCGGTTTGGCGGCCCTCGTCATCGCCTTCACCGGCATAGTCAATTCCGCGCCGAGCTTCTGGATCGTCCCCAGTATCGGCCCCTTCCCGAGCGAGTATATCCGGCCGCTGATCGTTTTTTCCGCCATCATTGTCGTGCTTATCCGGTATCCGGTGTCGGAGCCCGTTTCACGCCGGTTCCCGGCCCTCAGACGCGTGGCCTGGCTGGTGGACGCGGCTATGGCGGTTGCCGCCGCGTGGGTGCTGTGGGCCTATCACATCGTCGCCCTCGAATTGATTGACGGGCTGTTCGTTCTCACCATCGTTCATCCGATAATAGCCCTGACCGGCTGCGCCATATTCATCATCCTTTGCTGGCGGGTTTGGGGCGCCGCCCTGTCCATATTCGGCATGCTGGTCATCTTCTATTTTTACACCGGCGAGCACTGGCCGTGGATTTTCGAGACCGCGCGGGTGGAGTTCATCGATTCCGCCGAAGACATTTGGTTCAACCTCAATGACGGGGTGTTGGGGAATCTCATGGGGATTCTCATATTCACCGTGCTTCCCTTTGTGCTCCTGGGCGTGACCCTGCAACAAACCGGCGGCGGGCAGTCCCTGATCAAAATAGCGTTCCTGTTGACCCGCAACTTCCGGGGCGGTCCGGCCCATGCGGCCATTGCCGCCTCGGGGCTATTCGGGACGGTCACCGGCGGCTCGGTGACCAATGTCGTCGCAACCGGCGTCATCACCATTCCTATCATCAAGCGCCGGGGATTTGACCCCGCCTTCGCCGGCGGGGTCGAGGCAACCGCTTCCAGCGCCGGCCAGATCATGCCGCCGATCATGGGCGCGGCCGCGTTCATCATCGCGGAGTTCGTCGGCATCTCGTACATCGACGTGGTGGTGGCGGCGGCGATTCCGGCCGCCCTGAGCTACATCGCGCTGTTCTACATCTCCCACCTGGAGGCACAGAAGCTCGGTCTCTCCGGCCTGCCCCGGGTGGAGATTCCGCCGCTGGGAAAGACGTTCGTCAGCGGGATACACCACCTCATCCCGATCGTCATCCTGGTCTACCTCCTGATGGTCGAGCGGTGGAGCGCGCACAGCGCGGTGTTCTACTCCATCGTTTCCCTGATGGTGATCATCCTCGTCCGGCGGGTGGTGGACTCGGTGCGCGGAGACGGTCGCACCATCCCGGGCGCCCTGCGCCACGCTCTGGGCGAGATCCGTGACGGCATGGTCTCCGGCGCGCGCAACATGATCGGCATCGCGGTGGCGGTTGCCGCGGCGGGCATCATCGTCGGGGCGGTGTCCTCGACCGGACTCAACAACGCCATGGTCGGCGTCGTCGAGGCCATCGCCGGAAGCAACATCTACCTGCTGCTCGGGCTGACCGCGGTGCTCTGCATCCTCCTCGGCATGGGCCTCCCGACGACGGCGAACTACCTCGTCGTCGCGTCGCTCCTCGGCGGCGTGCTGGTCGAGCTCGGCAGTGCGGCCGGCCTCGTCCTGCCGCTCATCGCCGTGCATCTCTACGTCCTGTACTACGGGTTGCTGGCGGATTCGACCCCGCCCGTGTGC
>JAJECC010000029.1 GCA_022822205.1 Rhodospirillales bacterium
CGACATGGCCGCCGCCGTCCAGGGCGTCATCGACGAAACGGGCGCCGGCTCCATCAAGGAGATGGGCCGGGTGATGGGCGCGCTGAAGGAAAAATACGCCGGCCGGATGGACTTCGGCAAAGCCAGCGGCATCGTCAAGGAGAAGCTGGGGTAGGGTCCTCTCACTCTCACCCGCAAGCCGTCATGCCCGGACTTGATCCGGGCATCCACGTTTCGGGGGGCGGCGCACCCGTGGATGGCCGGGTCCGGGCCCGGCCATGACGTGATTATTTTATGCCTCACCCGGTGCCCCTCACTGTCTCACCGTCTCTGTGGTTCAGGAATTGGAAATGTGGATGTCCGGCCTATGCCGTCCGAAAGCCGGCGAGGGGTGATTCGGCGAATTCATGGTCCGGCGATTTGCCGCCGTCCCCTGTGAATCGCAAGGAACACGGGGATAACTCGCAACTCGCGCGTACGCGGGGATTGGCGCCTGCTATAAAGCCGCCATGGCGTTCTCTCCTCATTTTCTGGACGAGCTCAGGGCGCGGGTGGGGCTGGTCTCGGTGATCGGCAAGCGCGTCGCCCTGAAGCGCGCGGGCCGCGAGCATATGGGCCTGTGTCCGTTCCACAACGAAAAGACGCCGTCCTTCTCGGTCAATGAGGAGAAGGGCTTTTATCACTGCTTCGGCTGCGGGGCCCACGGCAGCGTCTTCGACTTCGTCATGGAGACGGAAAACCTGTCGTTCCCCGAAGCGGTCGAGCGGCTGGCGGCCGAAGCCGGCATGGAGGTGCCCCAGGATTCGCCGGAGGAGCGGGCCCGGAGCGAGCGCGCCAAGGGCCTCTACGACGTGCTGGAGGCCGCCGCGCTCTATTTCGAGAAGCAGCTCCGCATGCCCGACGGCAAGCGGGCGCTGCAATATTTGCTGGAGCGGGGCCTGACCGAGGAGACCGTCAAGACCTACCGGCTGGGCTTCGCCCCCGACGGGCGGGGCGCCCTGAAGGCGGCGCTGACCAAGGACGGCGCCCCGGACGGGAAGCTCCTGGAAGCCGGGCTGGTGGTCCAGCCGGACGATGCGGACCGCGCGCCGTACGACCGGTTCCGGGGCCGGGTGATGTTCCCCATACTGGACGGCCGCGGCCGGGTGATCGCCTTCGGCGGGCGCATCCTCGATGCCGGTCCCGGCTCCAACGCGCCCAAATACCTGAACTCGCCCGAGACCCCGGTGTTCCAGAAGGGCCGGCTCCTGTACGGCCTCTATCAGGCCCGCGAGCACGCCCGGGACGACCCCATCGTCATCGTCGAAGGCTACACCGACGTGCTGGCGCTGCAGCAGGCCGGGTTCCGGACCGCCGTCGCGCCCTTGGGCACGGCGCTGACCGAGGACCAGATCAGGCTCGTCTGGCGGTTCTCCCGCGAGCCCATCCTGTGTTTCGACGGCGACAATGCGGGCGAGCGGGCGGCGTTCCGGGCGGCGGAGCGCGCGCTCCCCATCCTCAACGCCGGGCGCACGTTGCGGTTCGCCTTCCTGCCCGCCGGTGAGGACCCGGACAGCCTGATCCGGACCCGGGGCCCGGACGCCATGGGGGACCTGCTGAACGGGGCGGTGCCCTTGTCGGAGGTCATCTGGCGCATGGAACGCCGAACTAGAAAGATTTCTGATCCGGATCAGCGTGCCTTGATACAGAAAAATCTGGAAAATCATGCGTTCAAGATCGCCGATGAGACGGTGCGCGGGCACTATCTCTCGACGTTCAAGAGCCGGGTTTGGGAGGAACTGCGAAAAGCTTCCGGCGCGGGCGCCAAGGGGCGAAAACCTGACAGTGAAACCAACACTCAACTGCCTGAAAACTCCGGAGCGTCCGCCAAAATCGACCGGATTTCCCTGCGCGAACGCATTCTTCTGGTGGTTTTGATCGCTCATCCGGAGATGATGGACGACATCGGCGAACAGGTGGGAATCCTCGATTTTACGAGCCCGGAACTTGACAAACTGCGCCAGGAGGTCTTAAAGACCCTCGAACAGCGGTCCGACCTTGATTTTCAGGGTCTGCACGACCACTTATGTCAAACCGGGTTTTCGACGCTTTTGGGCGGCCTTTTGAGCCGACAGGTATTGGACCACGCGACATTCGCCCGGCCGGACGAACCATTGGACATTGCCCGTAGAGGCTGGGACCAAGTGCTCAGGCTTTACCAGCGGGATCGGCTGCTTGCCGAGATCAAGGCAGTGGAAGAACGTCTCGGCAAAGAGCCGAATGACGCGGACTTCCGGCGCCTTGTGGAATTGAAGAAGCAGCAGCAGGTCCAGGAAACCGATCAGTTGGACGCCGGTCCGGCTGAAACGGGTTCCGGCACGGCGGCATAATCCCAGCGGTATCGTCGTTCATATAGGGCCGGTCCCGCGGGACCGGCAGGGGAACACGCTCCGGGACTCCCGGGGCAACAGGATAGAGAAGCAAGCGGGGAAGTCATGGCAACTGCGGCAACCGCAACCAAGGAAAAAGCAGCTCCGGCAGGAGGTGAAAACCAGGAAGCGCCGCTTCTGGACACCATCAATGCCGAAGTGAAGAAGATGATCGCCAAGGGCAAGGAGCGGGGCTACGTCACCTATGACGAGCTCAACGCGGCGCTGCCCCAGGATCAGGTCTCGTCCGAGCAGATCGAGGACACCATGTCCATGCTCTCGGAGGCCGGGATCAACGTCATCGAGAACGAAGAGACCGAAGAGTCCGACGACGACAAGTCCGAGAAGGAAAGCGAAAGCGCTTCGGGGAACGTCGACGAGAACGATCTCGGGCGCTCCGACGATCCGGTGCGCATGTATCTCCGCGAGATGGGCTCGGTGGAGCTCCTCTCCCGCGAGGGCGAGATCGCCATCGCCAAGCGCATCGAGGCCGGCCGCGAGATGATGATCGGCGGCATCTGCGAAAGCCCGATGACCATCCGGGCGCTGATCAACTGGCGCGATGCGCTGGATCAGGGCCTGATGCTGCTCCGCGACATTATCGATCTCGACGCCACCTTCTCCGGTCCCAAGGTCGACCATACGGCGCTGCCGGCCATGCCCACCGAGGCCGAGGCCGCCAAGCAGAAGGAAGAGGAAGGGGAGAAGAAAGCCGCCGCCGGGGAGAAACCGTCCAACGACGACAGCGCCGTCGGCGGGAAGACCCCGCCGCCCGGCCGGCGCGAGGATGATGACGACGATGACGACGAGAACACCGTCTCCCTCGCGGTGATGGAACAGACCCTGCTCCCCGACGTCCTGAAGCAGTTCCAGTCGGTGGAGCAGACCTACGCCAAGCTGCACCGGGCCCAGGACAAGCGCCTGACCGCCATCAAGAAGGGCGACAAGGTGACGCCGGCGGCGGAGAAGCGGATCAACACGCTGCGCGCCGAGCTGATCGGGCTGATGAAGGAGGTTCACCTCAACAACAGCCGCATCGAGTACCTGGTCAACCAGATGTACGACCTCAACCGCAAGCTCATCGGCTTCGAGGGCCGGCTCCTGCGGATGGCGCTCGCCGCCAAGGTCAACCGGGCCGACTTCCTCGAGCAGTATTACGGCAACGAGCTGGATCCCAACTGGGCGACCCGGGTCGGCCGGCTGACCGGCAAGGGCTGGAAGGACTACGTCAAGAAGAACCGCCCGGAGATCAAGGAAATCCGCGCCGAGGTCGCCGAGATCGCCAACGAGGCGGGCCTGCCGATTTCCGAGTTCCGGCGCATCGTCTCGACGGTGCAGAAGGGCGAGCGGGAATCCGCCAAGGCCAAGAAGGAGATGATCGAGGCCAACCTGCGGCTGGTGATCTCCATCGCCAAGAAATACACCAACCGCGGATTGCAGTTCCTGGACCTGATCCAGGAGGGCAATATCGGCCTGATGAAGGCGGTCGACAAGTTCGAATACCGCCGGGGCTACAAGTTCTCCACCTACGCCACCTGGTGGATTCGCCAGGCGATCACCCGCTCCATCGCCGACCAGGCGCGCACCATCCGGATCCCGGTGCACATGATCGAGACCATCAACAAGCTGGTCCGCACCTCGCGCCAGATGCTCCACGAGATCGGCCGCGAGCCGACCCCGGACGAGCTGGCGGTCAAACTGGGCATGCCGGTCGACAAGGTCCGCAAGGTGCTGAAGATCGCCAAGGAGCCGATCTCGCTGGAAACCCCCATCGGCGACGAGGAGGATTCCCATCTCGGCGACTTCATCGAGGACAAGAACGCCATCCAGCCGCTGGACGCCGCCATCCAGGGCAACCTCCGGGAGACCACCACCCGGGTGCTGGCCAGCCTCACGCCCCGCGAAGAGCGGGTGCTCCGCATGCGCTTCGGCATCGGCATGAACACCGACCACACCCTGGAAGAGGTGGGTCAGCAGTTCTCGGTCACCCGGGAGCGCATCCGCCAGATCGAGGCCAAGGCGCTCAGGAAGCTCAAGCACCCGTCGCGGTCGCGCAAGCTCCGGAGCTTTTTGGATTATTGACCAGTTCCTCCGTCATGCCCCGCCTTTGTGCGGGGCATCCAGGGGCCGATAGACTGGATTGCCCGGGCAGAGCCGGGCAATGACGGTTCAGGGTCGAATGCAACAATAAAACGGCGCTTCCTTGCGGGAGCGCCGTTTTTGGTTGGCGGATTGGCCCGCCGATTATGCCGGCGCCGCCGGGTCCGTCGGGCGGACTTGGACGGATTTCGGGGGCGGCGCGGGTCCGGATGGCAATAGAATATGCCGGATGACGGTCGGCCGCCCGGTTCCAACCGGCCGGGCGCCGAAACGGGGAGGACACGTCATGGATGATGCCATCGGCAAGAGCTGGTCGGGACGCAACCAGGACCGGCACGAGGATTTGCGCGACCTGATCGAGCGCATCGACCAAATGGGCGAACTCGAACGGGTCGAAGGCGCGGACTGGAACCTGGAAATGGGCACGCTGGCCGAAATGGTGTGCCAGGACTCGGCCGCCGGCAGGGCGCCGGCGCTGCTGTTCGAAAAAATCGAGGGGTTCCCCGACGGCTTCCGGGTGCTGGCGGGCGCCGCCAACTCCATGCGCCGGCTGGCCTATATCCTCGGCTTCGACGAACCGAGGAATTCCCTCGACGTGGTCCAGGCGTGCCGCGACCGGCTGCGCACCGACTTCGAGCTGATCCCGCCCGAGGAACAGGACGGCGGGCCGGTCTTCGACAACATCGACCGGGACGACGAGGTCGACCTCTACAAGTTCCCGATCCCCTTCATCCACGAAGGAGACGGCGGGCGCTACATCGGCACCGACGACATGGTGATCACCCGCGACCCGGAGGAGGACTGGATCAACGCCGCCACCTACCGGGTGATGGTGCAGAACAAGAACACCTGCGGCATTTGGATGTCGCCCGGCAAGCACGGCCGGCTGATCCGCGAAAAGTACTTCGCCAAGGGCGAGCCCTGTCCGGTGGTGATCTGCTTCGGCCAGGACCCGCTGTTGTTCCTCGCCGCCCACAACGAGATCGACTGGGGCACCAACGAGATGCACTACGCCGGCGGCCACCGGGGATTTCCGTTCGAAACCGTGAAGTCCGAAATCCACGGCCTGCCCATTCCGGCCCGCGCCGAGATCGCCATCGAAGGCGAGATCTACGGCGACGAACTGATGCCCGAGGGGCCGTTCGGCGAGTTCATGGGCTACTACGCCAGCGACAGGTCGGACGAGCCCTCGATCAAGGTCCGCCGGGTTTACTACCGCAACGACCCGATCATGTGCCTCGCCAATCCCGCGCGGCCGCCCAACAACTTCACCTACGCCCGCAGCGCCATGAAGGCGGCGATGATCTGGGACGAGGTGGAGAAGGCGGGGCTTCCCGGCGTCCAGGGCGTATGGTGCCACGAGGCCGGCGCCGGACGGCTGTTCAACGTCATCGCCATCAAGCAGCTCTATCCTGGTCATGTCAGCCAGGCCGGCATGCTGGCCGCCAATTGCCACGCCGGCAATTACGCCGGCCGCTGGGTGACCGTCGTCGACGAGGACATCGACCCCACCGACCTGTATGACGTGATCTGGGCCATGTCGACCCGCTGCGATCCGCCCAGCGACATCGACTTCATCCGCCGCGCCTGGTCGACGCCGCTGGACCCGCTGCTGCAGGGGCCGCCCTACGAGAACAACCGGGCGATCGTCGACGCCTGCCGGCCGTGGGGGTGGAAGGACGATTTTCCGGCTGTCGCCCAGGCGACGCCGGAGCTGAAAGCGAAGATGCGCGAGAAGTTCGCCGGCCTGTTCGACCGGATATAAGACGGCTCAGCCCACCACGGAGGCGATCTTGGCGGCGTCCCGGACCCCGTGAATGCGGGCGTCGCGCTCGGTAAGGCGGGCGGCGAATTCGATATGCTCGCGGAGCAGTTCCTCGCCCCGCCGGGCATCCCGCTTCAGCGCCGCGTCGAGCAGCTTCTCATGCTCGGCCAGGATTTCCGGCGAAATCTCGGTATATTCGACGAACACCCGGCGGTAGCGCTCGAAGTGCTCATAGAGCCGGTGACAGAAGGAGATCAGCCACGGCGAACCGCAGGCCTGGATGAGGGAGAGATGGAACCGGCGGTGCACCGATTCCCAGGTTTCCGATGTGCCCTCATCGCCGGAGCGAAGTTCCTCGATGGCGTGGATCAGCCGCCGGTAGTTGGCCGAGATATCGATCTCCCACTCCACGTCGCCATGAGTTATGGAATCGAGAAAGCCGCGCACCTCCAGCTGGACCCTGAGCCTGGTGATGTCCGAAAGCTCCTGCAGCGAGACGTCGACGACGCGGAAGCCTTTCTGTCCCTCCGAGGTGACCAGACCGTTGGCGGTCAGGCGGGTCAGGGCTTCGCGGAGCGGGCTGGAGCCGATGTCGTACTGCGCCTTCAGCCGTTCGGCGTGGAGCTTCATGCCGGGCGCGAGGGCGCCGGAAATGATGTCGCCGCGGATTTGCCGGAAGGCCTGGGCCGCGAGAGTGTTGGTCTCGCCCTCGAGGTCGATGTCCGGACCCCAGTCATAGTTCATGTCGTCAGCTCTCCGGATGGTGCGGCGTTGTCCCCTGGACGTACACTAGCCGGACAAATTTATCAAAGGAAGAAAAAAATCCATATTATGGTTGATTATGGATTTTTATTCGGGCAAGGTTTGTGTCAAGCTGGCGCGAGAGGCCGGCAGGGGAGGCTGGCGATATGGCAAACGAATATGATCCCGATCTTCCATCGAACAGGCTGATTTTCGAGATCAGGCGCGACCCGGCCCTGTACACCGGCTTCGCCGACCGCATGGAAGACGTCATGGAGCAGTACGGATTGAGTGACGCCGAGCGAGCCGCCTGGCGCGCGGTCGACGTGGTGACGCTGGGTGAGATGGGGGTGCATTCGTATTTTCTGCCCCAGGTGACCCGTCTGGTGCACGGCTCGGCCGACAACGACAGCAAGAGCGACGCCGCCCAGGCCTACAGGAAGTCCTTCGGCGATCAAATCGTCGAACACAGGAAGCGTTGGTAGGGGAGGGAGAGATGGCGGAAATCGTATCGGTCATCGCGCTGGCCCATGCGCCCGGATGCACCGGCTGGCTCGGCTCGGCGCCGGAGGACGAGCAGGCCGAGATCGTCGGCGGCTACGCGAAGATGCGGGAACATCTCCAGGCCTCCAGGCCCGATGTGATCGTCGGCGTGGCCAATGACCACATGCTCAACCAGCCGCTCCACGACCCGCCCGATTTCTGCGTCGGCACGGCGGCCCGCTGGCGGGGCCCGGCCGAGTTCTTCAAGTCCTGGCTGGACCTGGACGGCTATGAGGTCGACGGGCATCCCGATGTCGCAGAAGCCCTGGCGGCGGCGGGGGAGGCGGCCGGCCTGAGCCTCGACAGCCGGGACGATTTGCTGTTCGACGACAATTTTTCGGTGCCACTCCACTACCTGACGCCCGACTACTCGGTGCCGCTGGTGCCGATCCACATGAACTGCATCAGCCCGCCGGTGCCGACCCCGGAAATCAGCGTCCGGGCGGGCGAGGTGATCGCCAGGACGATCCGGGACGACCTGCCCGACGGAATGCGGGTCGCGGTCATGGGGACCGGCGGCCTGTCCCACGAGCCGGGCGGCCCCCGCTACTTCACCCTCGATGAGGATTTCGACCGCTGGTTCATGGCGCTGCTCGAAGAGGGCGATCTCGGCAAGGTGTGCCGCGAGGCGACGGTGGAGAAGATGAACGCGGCCGGCGGCGGCGGCACCACGGAGCTGCTGGCCTGGATGGTCGCCATGGCGGCGGCCGGCGGGACCAGGGCCCGGTCCATCTTCTACGTTCCTTCCGCCGAGATGCGCTGCGGCATCGGCGGCACGGTGTGGGACACCATTCACTGATGGACGCGAAAGTACGGGATAGGTTGTCCGGCAACCCGGTGCTCGGGCTTCTCTCCGAGACCCGGGCGGCGCTGGCGGTCGTCGACATGCAGGTGGATTTCTGCGCCGCCGACGGCTTCGTGGCCGGCCTGGGCCTGGACCCGGCGCCGTGCCGGGCCATCGTCCCGGCGTTGCAGGATCTCATAGACGGCGCCCGGGCGGGCGGCATGCCGGTGCTGTGGATCTACGCCAACTACGACGACGCGCTGGTGCCGCCGACGTTCCTCCGGCGAAAGCGGGAGGCGGGGATCGAGCGGAGCTGCTGCATTCCGGGGACGCAAGGCTACAGGCCCTTCGGGGTCGAGCCGGCAGACGGCGAGCCCCAATTCGTCAAGCACAGCTATTCGGCGTTCACCAACCCGGACTTCGAGGCGCACCTCCGGTCCCGGGGCATCGAGACCTTGATATTCGCCGGCGTCCAGACCAACGTCTGCGTCGAGGCCACGCTGCGTGAAGCCTATAACCGGGGCTTCCACGTGGCGGTCGCCGAGGATTGCGTCGCCTCCCATACCCCGGCCCTGCATGAGGCGACCCTGCAAAATGTCCGGGCGCTGCTGGGCAAGGTCTGTCCGGCATCCGACATTCAGGCCGCGTTCCGGGCCGGGAAGCGGCAAACCGCATCAGCCACGGAGAACCGGAATGGCGCCCGCTGAAACCATCGAACGTCACGAAATCCCGGACATGGGATGCCGCCCACCCAAGTGGCTTGGCGGCCCGCCGATCAAACACTTAAGATAAGTGAACACGAGACCCCCGAGGGTCGACAACACAGCGCAACACGGAGGTTCAAATGATTAAGTCGTTACCCAAGCTCTCTCGCCGGACGGCTTTGGCCGTGTCGGCGGCCGGCGCCCTCGCGTTCGGCGCCGGCCTGTTCGCCGGTTCGGCGCAGGCCGCCGACAAGGATCTCAAGATGGCGTTTTTCGCCAGCCCCAAACATCCGGTATGGGCGGGGATGATGGCGCCCTGGGGCAAGACCCTGTCCGGCGCCGGCGCCGGCATCAACATCGTCGGCTTCCCCGGCGGGCAGATCGGCGGCAAGCCCCCCGGCGCCTTCAAGCGCGTGGTCAACGGCATCGCCGACATCGAGTTCCATCTTCCGGGCTACACCTCGACGCTGTTCCCGCGCACCCTGGTGATGGAGATTCCGCTTCAGTACCCGGACTCCGTCGAAGCCACCAAGGCCATGTGGCGGATTTACGAGAAGCACATCGCCGACGACTACAAGCGGGTGAAGCTGCTCGGCCTCTGGGGCACCGACGTGCCGGTGGTCATGACCAACAAGGTGGTCCGCACGCCCGATGATCTGAAGGGCCTCAAGCTGCGCACCCCGTCCCGCAACCAGGCCGCGATCATCAAGGCGCTGGGGGCGATTCCGGTCGCCATGCCCATGCCGCAGACCTACGGCGCGCTCGAAAAGGGCGTGGTCGACGGCGCCATCGTCGGCATTTCCACGGTCAAGAGCTTCAAGCTCGCCGAGGTGGTGAAACACTACATCGTCGATCTGCCCATGGGCTACTCGCCGCAGATCATCGCCATGAACCGGGCCGCCTACGACAAGCTCAGCCCGGCGCAGAAGGCGGTGATCGACAAGAACAGCGGTCTCGAGTTCAGCCTCGTCGGCGCCCGGTCCTATGAAGGCGCCCGCGCCGGCGGCATCAAGACCATTACCGACCGGCCCGACACCTCGATCACCAAGCTGACCGACGCCGAGAAGGCGAAATGGGTTGAACGGCTCCAGGCCGCCAAAACCCAATGGATCAAGGAGTTCGAGGGCCAGGGCCTGCCCTACGGCCAGATCGTCTCCGACTACACCGGCAAATCGTCATAGGCGATCCAGGCACCATGCTCGTCCGCGCCACTCGGCTGGTCGTTACGGCGGCGGCATTCATCGCGGGATTCATCCTCATCGCGTTGATGCTGCTGACCACAGCCGATGTGGCCGGACGATATTTCTTCAACAGCCCCATCACCGGCGTCTTCGACATCACCCACTTCGCCGTGCTGGCGATGGTGTTTCTGGGGCTTGCCTATTGCGGCTTTCACAACGGGCACGTCGCCATCGACATCTTCTATAACAAGATGGGGCGGGGCGTTCAGGGCTTCCTCAACCGCTTCATCAGCCTGGCGGGCGGCTTGTTTTTTCTGGTCATCGCCTGGCGGACCCTGGTGCAGTCCGTCGACGTGCGGGCGTTCAACGAAGCCTCCCAACTGGTGCTGATCCCGTTCTATCCGTTCTATTACGTCCTCGCTTTCGGCGCGGCGCTGTTCGCCTTCGTCATGATCCTGCGGATATTCTTCCCGGCCGTGGAGAAGCCCGACACGCCCGGCGGAGAGTGACGTGAGCGCCACCGCCATCGGCCTCTATACCCTCGGGGGCCTGTTCGTCCTCATCTTCATGCGGTTTCCCATCGGCATCGCGCTGGGGATCGCCGGCACCTTCGGCTATTTGTGGCTTAACGGCGCCGATGCCACCTTGGCGCTCCTCGGCACCATCCCCTTCGAGATTTCCTACAATTACGATCTCAGTATCATCGCGCTGTTCGTGCTGATGGGGAATTTCGCCATGGTGTCCGGCATGAGCCGCGAGCTTTATGACATGGCCCGCTCGCTGGTCGGCCATTGGCCGGGCGGCCTGGCGTCCGCGACCATCGTCGGCTGCGCGGGCTTCGCGGCGGTGTCGGGCTCCAGCCTCGCCTCCGCCGTCACCATGGGGCGGGTCTCGCTCCCCGAAATGAAGCGCTATGAGTATCACCCGAGGCTGGCAACCGGCTGCGTCGCCGCCGGCGGCACCCTCGGAATCCTCATCCCGCCGAGCACCGGGTTCATCATCTACGCCCTGCTGACGGAGGAATCCATCGGGCAATTGTTTTTGGCGGGCGTGCTGCCGGGCATTCTGCTCACCGGTCTTTTCATGCTGACCATCTACATACTCACCCGCTTCAATCCGGCCATCGGGCCGCGGGCCGACCGCCAAGCCTGGCGGGAACGGATGGCTTCGGTCGCCAGCGCGTCGGCGCTGATGGTCATCGTCATCGTCGTGCTCGGCGGAATCTACCTTGGCGTATTTACGCCGGTGGAGGCGGCGGCCGTCGGCGCGTTCTGCACCTTCATGCTGATGGTGGTGCGCGGCCGGGCCAATCCGGAGATGATCAAGTTCTGCGTGCTGGAGACCATCAAGACCTTCGCCATGGTCTACTTGATCCTGATCGGCGCCTTCATCTTCAACCCGTTCCTCGCCGTGACCCAGCTGCCTTCCGATCTCGCGCAGATGGTGGAAGGACTGAGTCTCGCGCCGACCACCGTGCTGATCATGATCATCCTCGGCTACATCGTGCTCGGCACCTTCCTCGAGGGGTTCGCCATCATGGTGCTGACCATCCCCGTCGTTTTCCCGATGATCATCGATATGGGCTTCGATCCCATCTGGTTCGGGGTGCTCCTCGTGGTCGTGCTGGAGATGAGTTTGATCAGCCCGCCCCTGGGCCTGAACGTCTTCGTCGTGAAGGGGATCGCCGAGGGCGTGCCCATGGGGGAGATATTCCGCGGGGTGATGCCCTTCTGGGGCGCGATGCTGGTGTGCACGGCGCTGCTTATCATCTTTCCCCAGATCGCGCTGCTCCTGCCGGAGACGATGATCAGGTGAGGGCTGGGCGTTTTGTTGGCCGGGCGCGCTTGGTATAAGCTCCGCCATCACGGTGGGGCCTGTAGCTCAATTGGTTAGAGCCGGCCGCTCATAACGGTCTGGTTGCAGGTTCGAGTCCTGCCAGGCCCACCACTTTTTTCGATGCGACCCCTCAACCGGGACGACAAGAATTGAATCTCAAATGGAACTGACACGATCCGACATCGAGCAACTGCTGAAATTAATAGACAGCGCTCCATTCGATGTAATTCATATTGAGTGGAAGGGGCTGAAACTCTCGTTGAAAAGGGGAGAGGGCGGCGCATTCGATCCAACCGAACTGGTTCGATTTTCGGCCCCGCCAGCGTCCGCCGCCCAAGAACCGTCACCGCCTCCCGTACAGGTCTCCGAGGCCGGGGAAACATCCGACCCCTCGTCCCTGCCCGCGACACCTGCCCCCGCCGTCGATACGGTCGATACCGGTTCCGGTGTTTCCGTCAAGTCGCCGACAGTGGGAATATTCTATCGCCGACCCGAGCCCGGCGCGCCTCCATTCGTGGAGGAGGGCGAGCGAGTGGAAGAAGGCGATACGCTCTGCCTCATCGAAGTGATGAAAGTCTTCACGGCAATCACCGCCGAGGTTTCGGGAACTCTGGAGCGGGTGCTCGCGGAAGACAATGCAATGGTTGAGCACGACCAGATATTAATGCTGATCACGCCCGATGATTGACCCTGGACGTCCGATCAACCGAATTTTGGTGGCCAATCGCGGGGAAATCGCCGCTCGCATCATTCGGGCCTGCGACTCTCAGGGGATAGAATCCGTTCTCGCCGTGTCCGCCGCTGATAGGGATAGTCTGCCGGCCCGGCAGGCAACCCGCACGGTCTGCATCGGACCGGGGCCGGCGCGGGACAGTTATCTAAGGCCCGACCTGATCGTACAGGCGGCGCTCGGTGCCGAATGCGATGCAATCCATCCGGGCTATGGCTTCCTCTCGGAGCAGTCCTCCCTGGCGAGTCTGTGCGCGGAGAATCGTGTTTCGTTTATCGGACCCGGCGCCGACACGATCGAACTCCTCGGAAACAAGCTGGCGGCACGCGATATCGCCGAGGAGAGCGGCGTACCTCTATTGCCCGGCTCGAAAAAGATCGCTGAGCCCGATGAGGCGCGATCGGCGGCTGCCGGGATAGGTTATCCGATCCTGATCAAGGCGGCCTCCGGTGGCGGCGGCCGCGGTATGAAAGTCGTGCGGAGCGAAGCCGAATTGGAAAGCGCCTTGGTAACAACGGCAACCGAAGCCGAGGCCGCCTTTGGTGACGCCACGCTCTATGTCGAAAAGTTCGTCGAGGATGCCCGCCACGTCGAGGTTCAGGTCCTCGGTGATGAATCCGGCAACGTGATCCATCTTGGGGAACGGGATTGTTCGCTTCAGCGCCGCCACCAAAAGGTCATTGAAGAGGCGCCGGCGACGAATATTCCCGATGCGGTGCTCGACCGCATGCGGGCGGCGGCGATCCGTATCACCGAGAACGTCAGGTATGTAAATGCCGGCACCATTGAATTTCTCTATGACAAGAAGAGGGAGGACTTCTATTTCCTCGAAATGAATACCCGGCTACAAGTCGAACATCCCGTGACGGAAATGGTGACCGGAGTCGATATCGTGGCCGAACAAATTCGTGTGGGCCGGGGGGAAAATCTCCGCATTTCCGGGGACGCGGTGGTGCTTTCCGGCCATGCCATCGAAGCGAGGATCACCGCTGAAGTGCCGGAGGAGAACTTTCGTCCTTCGCCGGGCAGGATAACCGCCTGGCAGGCCCCGGCCGGTGACGGCATTCGGGTTGATACCTACTGCGAGAGCGGGAGCCTTGTACCGCCCTTCTACGATTCCATGATCGCCAAAATTATCGTACACGCGCCGGACCGGTCCCAAGCAATCGAAAAGCTCTCACGCGCGATCGAGGATCTCGTCGTCGAGGGAATCGCGACAAACAGAGAGTTCCTTTTGTCGTTGCTTGCGGACGAGAAATTCGTTCAACAACGGCACAACACGCGCACGATTGACGACATGTTGACGCGGCGGCGGGACCGCGATGAGACCTAGTCGGGGGTTGGAGATTTGAGGAAAATCAAGTTTGTGGATACGACGCTGAGGGATGGTCATCACAGCCTTTGGGCAATGGGGATGCGGACCGGAATGATGGTCCCCGTGGGTGAGCAGCTTGACGATGCCGGCTTCAAATCAGTTGAAGTGTGCGGCGCAGGTCATCTCAGGAAGTGCATCCGGGAACTAAAGGAAAATCCATGGGATCGAATGAGTCTCATGGCGGAGAAAATCCGGACGACACCGATCGCCTTCATGATGGCCCCAACCGTCACCGTGTTCGACATCACGCCATATTCCGTTCTCAAAGTTTATGTCGAACGGCTGGCCGCCCACGGTATCAATCGTTGCCAAATTATCGAGCCGTCCAACGATTTCGACAACCGGCTGCCGGCCGTCCTGGAGATGATACGCGCGGAAGGAATGCAGATCGTAATTGGTCTGGTCTATTCGATTTCCCCAAAACACACCGACGATTACTACGCGGCCAAGACGGCACAAGCAGCGGCGTTTAATCCCGACGCGATCTTTATCAAGGATCCTTCGGGGCTCTTGACTCCCGAGCGGACCAAAACGCTCGTACCGAGCGTATTGTCAAATGCCGGCAATGTCCCGATCGAGTTTCATGGTCATTGCAATACGGGCCTTATGCAGGCGTGTTACGCGGAAGCGATGGATTTGGGCGTCGAAACCGTCCATACCGCAATTCCTCCGTTGGCCGACGGCTCTTCGCAGCCCTCGGTCTTCAATGTCGAGAATAACGCACGTCTGCTCGGTCGGGAGCCGACCATCGATGTCTCGAAACTGGAGCCGGTTTCCGAACATTTCATGGAAATCGCGGAACGAGAGGGATTGGCGATTGGCGCTCCCCTCGAATACGACCTCAATCAGTATGTCCACCACGTACCGGGGGGTGTCATTTCACACCTCAAGCATCAGCTCAACCAGATCGGCGTCATCGACCGGCTGGAGGAGGTGCTGGTCGAGGTGGGCAAAGTCAGGGCGGAACTCGGCTACCCAATCATGGTTACGCCGTTTTCACAGTTCGTGTGTTCACAATCCGCGCTGAACGTGATTTCAGGTGAGAGATATAAACAGATCACGGATGAAATTATTCAACTCGTAATGGGGCACTGGGGAAAGGAGGCCGCCGCGGACGTCGATCCCGAGGTGAAGGACCGAATCCTCAGCGCTCCGCGTGCAAAGCAATTTGAGAACTGGGAGGTCGAGGAGTTGGGGATCTCCGAGGTGAGGCGGAAGCTCGGGGGACCGGACTTGTCGGACGATGATCTCATACTCCGCTATATCGCGCCCTTGGGCGAAATCGAGGAGATGTACGAGGCGGGACCGCCCCGAATGTATACGACCGGTGGCGGGCCAATGGTAAAGCTGGTTCGAGAACTTCTGAATCGTAACGAGTTCTCTGCTATCGCCGTCCAGGCCGGCCAAGACTCCATTCAATTTCAGTCGCCGCAGACCAAGAGGTAGCCTCTCGGAGCCGGCCAACCACGCTGCGGCACGGACAAGAGCGCGCTGCGCACATGGCGGCACCGACCAACTCCGTACGGGTTGCAAAGTATCGTGCAGCAACATGGAGTACCGGTTCCAGGCCGTTCGCCCGGACTATGCGTGCGGTTTGGACCTGCTGGTCCTCCAATGAAACGTGAGGAAGGGTGTTGAGGAAGACCTTCGTTCCCTCATCGAGAATCGACCTTGCCGTTTCAATCTCGTCCGGTTTTGGTAGTGTGGCCTCAATTGACCAGTCGCCGCTGTGCGAATTCATCAGGAAGGGTTGCGTTTTCGGACTGCCGAGGATTTAGGTTGTGAGATACAAAGCCTACGCGGCGACCATGCAAAGCGTTTGGTTCAGCGAAGACGAGGGCGAAAGCTGGAACCGGCTGCCCACGCCGACCGGCGGGTTCTACAACGAAGCGCGATGCTGGTCGGTCAACACGCACCGCGCCCGGCCCGGGGAGGTGCTGGCGGGGACCGATCAGGGCCTATACCGGTTCACCGAGGACAGCGGCCGGTTCGACTACATCCCGTCTCCCATGGATTCGCTCCATATTCTCCAGATCGCGCGCGCGCCGAACGACCCCGATTTCATCGCCTGCGGCACGCGGCCGGGTGAGATATTCCTCTCGGAGGATGACGGGCAAACCTGGACGCGGGCCAATCTGGATGCTTCGACCGAATGCTGGTTCATCAACACATCCCGCGTGACGTCGGTCCATTTCGACCCGAAGTACGAAGATAGCATCTGGATTACCGTTGAAATCGACGGGGTGATCCGTTCCGACGACCGCGGCAAGACGTGGCGGCTGATGATCGAGGGACTGCACGACAACGATACCCACGATTTGGTGTTTCTCGACGAGGGGGACGAGCGAACCGTCCTGTGTTCGACCGAAGACGGGCTGCACAGGTCGGCCGACAACGGCGAGACGTGGGAGCGGTTGAGTATCCCGCTGGCGAGATGGGACTATTTTCGAAGCATCAAACAGCCCGCGGCGAACTCCCCCGTCGTGATCGCCTCGGTGGGCGACAGGCCGTCCGGCGAGGCGGGGCAGTTTCTCATCAGCCGCGACTTTGGAGACAGCTGGTCCGAGTGCGCGTTGTCCCACGAACCCAACAGCACCTTGTGGTCGATCGGGACCAACGCCGCCGATCCCTCGCTGCTTTTTGCGGCAACCATCTTCGGGCAGATTTTCAAAAGCACCGATGGCGGGGAAAGCTGGCAAAAGGCGAAACGCGAACTCGGCGAAATCCGCATGATCGCCTGGGCGCCGGTTTGAGGAGACATTGTCATGCCGCTTTTTTTGTACAAGCCGCACGTCGAGGGGCCGGAGGGGAATATCACCACGCCGGATATCGTGATCGACCGCGTGTTTGTCGGCGGCGCCCCGACGCCCCTGACGGTTCTGACAACCGAGCTCTACCATCAGGCGGCGCAGGGCGGGGAGGCCGATTCGAGGTATGCGCTCACCGCATTGGGCGGCGGCGCGCTCATATCGCCGGCGGTGCGGTTGGCTTCCGGGAGTATCGTGCTGGCGCGAAAGGCCTGGCGCCTGAGAAACCTGGCCGGCCACCTCAATGCCGTCGCGCTCAACGGAAAATCCCTTGATGAACTTGGCCTGCCGTCCGCCTTGATTTCGGCGGTCGGCGGTTCGGGGGAGATTCTTCCCCGCGGCTTCCTGGCGGTCTGCGAAAACGCCGCGCCGGGGGACAGGGCGACGCTATCGGATGGCAAGCTCGGCCGTTCGCTTGACCACCGGGTCGTTCTGGAGGACGTCACGGCTGACCGGTGGGACGGCCGAAGACCGGACCCGCGGTATTCGGTCGGGCCCACCAAAAGGGAAGTTCCTCACTTTATCTGACGCCTGCGTGGACCATGGACAACTGGGATTACATTGTCGTCGGCGCCGGTCTCTGCAAGGTTTCGGGTCTCCCTCGGGACTTACTTCCGATAGGTTTCCCGCGCCGTGATCGAGATCGGACATGGCTCCACGGTGCAGGCAATTTCGGTTTGAACGTGGCGCTCCACCGCCGGTTTCCCGGTGCCGCCGTCCGGTTCGCCCCACGTCAGTGAAACCTCCGTGCCGGGGGCGGCCGCTTCCTCGTCCAGCAGGGCCAGGGAAATCCACCCGGCGACATTGGATGTGTAGACCGGATAGTGGGAGAGCCCCACGGGCTTGCCGTCCCTGGTCACGAGATCATAGGGGCAGGTCGCGTAATGGGACGCCGGTATGTCGAGGAACTTGTACCGGTCGCCCTCATTGAACATGGAAGCGAACACCTTCAGCACATCGTCCTTGTTCCACCGAAGCGTCACCTTGTGCTTGTGCGGCCGGTCCTTCTTTTCCTCCAGTGCTTCGCGCCCGATGAAATCATGGTCGAATTTCACGATATGGCCGTAGCCCAGGTCGTAGGGCGTGAGGTAATAGTCCTCCACGTTGTCGCTGACCAGCGAGCCGCCCAATGACAGGTTGGCCTCGAAGCTTGTCGCGGGCAGCCACTGCCGGTAATCGGCCAGATCGCCGCCGGAATAGATCGCGGGAAGCGGCGAGGGGAACCACCCGGATTCATGGGCGACGGTCGCATAGGTCTTGGAGCCGGCGGCTCTGATGCCGTATTCCCGGCCGGCCTCGAGGATGGCGTCGCGGATGCGATCATAATCGTCGAATGGGCCGAAGAGCTCCAAGCCGACGGCGCCGGCCATGCCGTGACGCAGCGCCCGTACCCGCCGGCCGGCCACGTTGATCTCACCCATCCGGAAGAATTTGAACTGCTCGATGGGCCCGCCGTTCAGTTTTTCCAGGATCGACCAGGCATCGGGTCCCTGGACTTCGAACCGGTATCCCTTGCGCCGCCCCTTGTTGTCCAGCGCGCGCATGTCGAGGTCGAAGGAGACGTCGAACCCCTCTTTCCCGGCTTGATACGTGACCCAGTTGGCATTGCTGGGCTTGTTGACGATATTGGCTTTGTCTTCCTCGAGGATGAATATGATCGCGTCGCCGACCACATAGCCGTCCGGCGTGCAGTGGACGAATTGCTTGGCGACATCGCGCCGCCAGTTGGCCATCGAATTAACCGCCAAGTGCTCGCATAATTTCCTGGTATCCGGACCCTCCACATATAGATCGGTCATGTGGAACGACTGGTCGAACAGGACCGCGCCGTTGCGCCAGGCCTCCTGCTCGTCGCGCCAATTGCTGAACTCCGGGGTGATGGGAAACTGGTAGGGCCCGGCCGCGGCGTTTCGCAGCATATCCACCGGGTTGCCTATCGCGTTAATCTTGTCTTCGAGTGTTTCAATCGCCATTGACCTTCTCCCCTTGCCGAAGCGGTGAGCATACATATAGCCGTGAGCCTTTTCTGTTTACTAATGGGCAGATAATGGGCAATACTTCAAGCGAATTTTCCGGGTTTGCCGCCAAACGAATTAAATTCGTCCGCCGTTCCTGCCGGACATCACATGAGAGCGCATGGTTCTCCACCTTCTCGATAAACCGGAAAAGCTGGCCGCGGCAATTCGGGCATTTTGCAAGAAGCACAAAATTGCGGAATCGACGTTCGGCCGGCTTGCGGTCAACGACGGCAAGCTCGTCGGCCGCATATCGAGCGGCAGCCGCATCGAGTCCCGGACCGCCGAGCGAATCGCGGCATTCATCGAGCGGGCCGACCGCGGCGAGATAGAACTTCGCGGCCGGCCGCGCCGAAAGAAGGCCCAGTCCAATGCGGAGACCATGGCGGAGCTCATCAGCCAGGAAACATCGATCCGCACGCCGGGCAGTTTCGCCTTCCATGAGCAGCGCCAACGCTTCCATGTGTTTGCCGGCACGACGAACGAGTCTTGGGTTCTGGCGGACCGGGTGGCCGAGGAGCTCAAGAATCTGCGGCCCGGCCCGCCGGGCATCCGTTTGTTCTACACGCCCATGGACAATGGGATCACGCTGACCCGAACGCTGCGCGCCTTGAATGCCACTTTGCCCGACACGCCGGTGCTTGTCGTTCTGAAGGGCCGCGGATTGGAGGACCTTCGCAACACCATGGGGCGGCTCGTGGATCGCTTGGCGGAGCATCCGCTAAGCGTTTTCGTTATGACCAATATGTACCTGTGGGAAGCGCTGGATCTCGAGAAGAAGTCCGACGATTGTCCCGAGGACCTGATCTGGCGGGACGTGGCGCTCGATGGCGACCGGAGCTACGACTTCCAGAAGCAGGTGGCGGCGCTTTACGAAGATCTCTCGAAGGAATGGGTCGTTTACCAGGGCGAGCACGCGCAACCGGTCTACGCCGTGCCGAGCGTGGTGGCGATCTACAGAAAGGACCAGCGGGCCAACCTGAAGGACGTCATTCCGAGAGCCGGAGAGGGTATCCGGCAGTACGATTACTGCTTGCTCAATCACCCCTACCTCCACAGCCACACCATGAAGTTCAGGATCGACTACGTACTGAGACCCGTGGTCGAGCGATTGGCGCCGGGCGGACGGATGACCGTCATTCAGTCCCATGGAGACGATCCCGCCCATGAAATCGTGCGCGGCGTTTGGCCGAAGCACCGGATTCCGTTCGTGAACCGCTACGACATTCTGCGCGATTTCAGAAAAGCGCTGGGCG
>JAJECC010000093.1 GCA_022822205.1 Rhodospirillales bacterium
CGCGCCCACCGAGAGGGACACCAGGATCGAAATTGCCCGGCCACGCATCCTGGGATCGGAGATGTGCTGAACCAGGCTGTTCCAGCCCACATTGGCGAGGACGATGCCGAAGGTGCCGACCGCCAATAATCCGAGCGCCAAGTTGAAATTTTCGACCGAGGCGAAGAACAGGACGAAGGCGGCCGCCAGAAATCCGCCGCCCAACATAATGACCGTCATGCCCTCGGTGCGGCTCCGCAACATCATCAGCGCCGCTCCCAGGAGGGCGCCGATGCCCGCCGCCGCGGTCAGGGGCGGCAACCCGACATCCGGCATGCCGAACACGTCACCGGCGAACCCGGCCAGGAGCTCATTGTAGGGACGGAGCAGCAGACCGATGGTGAAGGCCCCGGCAATGAGCAGCCGTAGCGCCGGGTGGCCGGCGACGTAGATGAACCCTTCCCGCAAATCGCCGAACAGGCTGGTCTCGCCGCGGCCCGACGCGAGCGGATGGGCGTGATGCATCAGCGACAGCATCAGGATCATCCAAAGCGATGTCCCGCCATAAACCAGTATGACCGCGCCCCAACCGGCGAGGCCGAAGATCAGGCCGGCGATGACCGGCCCGATGAAGCCGCCGACGTGAAAGGTGGTCGAATTGAAGGCGACCGCGGCGGCGATGTTTTCCCGCCCGGCCAGTTGGGGGATCAGGGCCTGCCGGGCCGGAAACTCGACCCCGAAGACCGCGCCCTGCAGCGCGCTCAGCATAATCAGCATCGGCACCGTGATGCCGCCGGTCAGCGCCAGGATGCCGATGGCCGCGGTAACGGCGGCATTGCTGAGTCCGGAAAGCGCGGCGACCAGACGATGGCCGTAGCGGTCCGCCATGGCGCCGCCGAGGGGTCCGACGAACATCACCGGCAGCATGCTGGCGAACCCGACGATGCCGAGCACCTGGGGCGATTCGGAGAGCTGCCAGGCGAGGCCGCCCAGCCCGACGCGGCTGGCCCACCACCCGTGGGTGTGGGCCACGTGTCCCATCACGTAGAGGCGATAGTCGCGCTTGGCGAGCGCATTGCGAAGTCCGCCGAATGCTCTCCACTCGCCGGCCAAGGTCAGCGCGCCCGGCCCGCGGGCGCCACGTTCCGCCTATCCCTCCGGCGCATATTTTCCGGTCAATTGCGGCGTGTGCGCGCCCTCCAGACCCTTCTCCGCATGCTCGAGACGGGTATCCGGGCCCCAGGTGCGCTTGAGCTCGTCGCGGATATTGATCCTGAGCCGCCCGCACCCCTCGACCTCGAGCTCGACCACGTCGCCGTCCTGAAAGGCATGGAGGCCCCGGTGGTTGGTTCCGGTGGCGAGAATGTCGCCGGGCTCCAGGGTGTGGCAGTGGCTTGCCCACTCGACGCATCGCGGGATTTTGTGCGCCATGTCGTCGGTGTTGAAATCCTGCTTGACCACGCCGTTGTTCCAAAGCCGCACGCGGAGCGTCTGGGGATCGGCGATTTCATCCTTGGTAACGATATAGGGTCCGATGGGCGCGTAGGTCTCCCGGGACTTCATCATGAAAAAGGTGTTCATCCCCGGGCCCAGGCCGCGGGCCGAACCGTCGATGAAATTCACATAGCCGAAGACATGGTCCATGGCGTCCGCCTCGCCGACGTCGGTGGCCCTTTTGCCGATCACCAGACCCAGTTCGGCCTCGCCCTCGAAGACGGTCGCCGGGATATCCTGCAACACCATGGTATCGCCGTGCCCGATGATCGAGCTCGGAGATTTGTGGAAGCCGTTGATCGGCGCCGGCTCGTCCCGGGTGCCGTCCTCCATGTAGTTGACCGCCATGCAGTCGATATTGAGCGGACGGGGCAACGGGGGGCGGATACGCACGTCATCGGCCGCCGCGCCTCCGCCGGCCGAAGCCGCTTCGGCCAGCCTGCCCTGGTACTCGCCGTAATTCTCGATCAGGCCGCGCATTTGATCCTGTGGCTGGTGATGCGGAATATCGGCCACGGCCGCGGACACATCGACGACGGTTCCATCATCGCCGATCACGCCCATCGCAAATTCGTCAAAGAACAGGATTTTCATTTGTCTCTCCCCTGAAGCCCGAACGGGACCCGGAATGTTCGCGGCCATTCAAGCATAGGCCCCCGGGGAAGCAATCCCGGGGGCGAAATTGTCCGAAACCAAATTGTCATCACCGATAGCTGGCCGTGACCGGCCCGGGGGTGTCTAATACCGGGATGCCGAGAGCGCTTCTGATTGCGGCTGCGTTTGTCCTGTTGTCGGGCCCGGCCCCGGCGCAGACCAGGGTCGATTTGGAGCTGATCCTGCTCGCCGACGGATCGGGCAGCGTCGATGATGTCGAATTTTCGCTGCAGCGGCTGGGCACCGCCCGCGCGCTCCGCCACCCCAGGGTCGTCCGGGCGATCCAATCCGGCTTCCGCGGCCAGATCGCGCTCGCCTATGTGGAGTGGAGCGGCCCCGATCTCCACGTCCCCGTCGTCCCCTGGACCCTGCTCAGGACGCCGGCCGACGTGGAGGCCTTCGCCGCCAAACTGGAAACCCACCCCCGCGAATTGTACGGCGGCGGCACGGCCATCGGCGACGCCATCCTTCACGGCGTCGAGTCCCTCCAGGGCAACGCCTTCGAGGCGCGGCGCCGGGTCATCGACATTTCGGGCGACGGGCCCGACCGCAACGGCCTCCCCGCCGCCGTCGGCCGGGACGAGGCGGTGAAGCAGGGCATTACGGTAAACGGCCTTCCCATCCTCGAAGGTCGCTTCGGCCTCGATGAGTTCTTCCGCGCCAACGTGATCGGCGGACGGGGCGCCTTCGTCATTCCGGCGCGCACCTTCGCCGATTTCGAAACCGCCATCCGGGTCAAGCTGATCCGGGAAATCGCCTCCCTCCCCCACGCTGCCCCGTAGGGTCCGGACTCGATTAGGGGATTCCCGTTTTCGCGCACCCCCTTCACCCTGATCCCTCTCCTCACTCACCCGCACGTCGTCATCACCCGCAAATCGTCATGCCCGGACTTGATCCGGGCATCCACGCCTTGGGGGCGGCAACACGTGGATGGCCGGGTCTGGGCCCGGCCATGACGCAATTCGATTGAGTCCGGCCCCGTTTCGAGGTCTTCCTAGCGCTGGAAGATGATCTCAACCCTGCGATTGGCCGCCTCGGGTTGTCCGTCCGGGGTATTCACCGCCGGCAGACTTTCACCATAGCTCTTGCCGAGCATAATGTCCGCCGGCATGCCCTGCGCCATCAGCGCCTCGAGAACCACCTCGGTCCGGGATTTGGAGAGACGCATGTTGTAGGCATCCGGGCCTGACCGGTCCGCATGTCCATTCAACAGAACCCGCACGACGTTGGCCGCCTTCGCCTGTTTGGCCGCTTCGCGGACCACCCGGCCGGCCGCGCCGGTCAGCTTGGCGCTGTCGAACTCGAAGTGCACGACGAAGGGGCCCGGAACGGACGGCGCCCTGGGAAGGGGCGGCGGCGGCGCGGCCGCTACGACGGGAGCGGGCGGCTGGAATTCCAAATCGCCGATCGCTCCCCAGAAATTGGCCTTGCAGGCCGCAATGTCTTTGGGCTGAAAATTTTCTTCCTGTTCCTGCATCCAGCAATCGAACCCGGCCTGTGCCCGGGCCGCGGCCCGCGGCTTGAGGAACTTGGAGGTTGCCAAGGCCTGGATCAGGCGGGCCCGCGCCGCCGAGAGTGCGGCGGACGCCGATTCCGGAACGCGCCGCTCGGACATTGGCTGCGGATCGACCGTCTTGCCCAAGGCGACCGACCGTGCACGTTCGTTGAAGAACTCCGTGTCGATCCAGTCTCTTTCCGCATCCTCGAGCGCGGCCAGCCGGACATATTCCTGATGAAGCTGGGCCGCGAATTGACCGCCGTCCGGCTTCATATTCCTGACGGTTTCCAAATCCGCGCAGGCCGCCAAAACGACCGTCGCCACAAATACAACCCCTGTTTTTCCGAGTTTCGTCATGTCCCGGTGATCTCCTGTCAGATTAACTTATCGGCCGAGTACGATTATTCCGCGGCCATCTCCGGCCCCTAGCGATCATAACCCTCGGAAACCTCAAGCGGCGTGTCGATGTTTCCAAATTCAAGGCCAAACGAATGCCTTGTGGTACCGCAATTCCGATTAAACCTCAATGATGGCCGTCAAGTGAAACCATCGGATTACCGTTCGGTTCCGGCACCCTGTGTTGCTTGACCCAACCCTGGGCATTCAAGACAATGCGTATACAGGCCGTGCATGTGAAATCGAACGGCGAATGGAAACGAACCGTGCCGGCAATCGGAACCAACTGTTTTACCTGTCAGGCCCGCCACAGAACCGAATGGTGCGTGTTGTCCGACGATGAGTTGCGGCTCATCGACGACAATCGGGTCGGCCGGGAATTGTTGCCGGGCGAAGTTCTATTTAATGAAGGCGACGACTGCCGCAGGGTTTATTGCGTTGAGACCGGCCTGATCGGCATTCGAAAATATGACGCGGACGGGAACTCCATCCTGCTTCATTTGTCCATGCCCGGCGAAACCCTCGGTTATCGGGCGCTCCTGACCGACACGGACTTCAAGGCCAGCGCGGAGGCGCTCGAACCGAGCCGCGTGTGCTTCATCGGCAACCGGACGGTCAGGAGCCTGTTGGAACAGAATCCGGCGCTTGGCTTGCGTTTTCTGAAGCGGGCCTCGAATGAACTGGAGGAAGCCGAGGAGAAAATCTTCCATAACGTTACGCTGTCCGTTCGAGCCCGCTTCGCCCATCTGCTTGCCGTATTGATCGATCGCACATTGAACGAGACGGACGGGAGTGCCGGGGCCGAGATCAGGCTGCCCATCTCCCGAACCGATATGGCGTCGATGATCGGGACCACACCTGAATCGGTGTCCCGCGCCATTCGCAAACTTGAAGACGAGGGCATCGTCCATTTCTCCGGCACCGGCGGCCGGACGCTGACGGTCCCGGACCTTGAGACGCTCGCAAACGAATTCGAGCCCCAGGAGTACCTCTAGGGTCCGGCCCAGAAGAAGGGGGCGACGGGACGCACCGAAGCTCCTTCCCCCTTGACGGGGAAGGGTTGGGGTGGGGGTGAAGATAAGGGTGGGGGCGAAACGGCAATCCCCCTCACCCGGCTGCGGCTAAGCTCGCTTCGCTCGCCAAGCCTTCGCATCCCTCTTGTATGGACGCCTCCCGGAACGCAAGGACCGATTTCGGTGTGACGGGCAGGCAGATTGCAGTTTTGTATCCGGCCTGTTGATGCGGGACCTGATGCCCGCCGGCCCTGATGGAATCTGCCGATCCGCGCCTCATTTCCCGCATGGGCTTCTCGCCCCGAGAGGGATTCAGGCTTGGCGGATCGCGGTCTGACCTGTTTGCCATCACACGGTGTCGTACCTTGCGCAACCTTTCAGCGGCCACCTCCTCTATCGGTTCGTCGTTCCGTCGTCCGCCGCGGCTATGCCGGCCGGCTGACGTCGTCCGCCTGGTACGTCCGGTCGTGGGCCAGCAAGGCCCAGATCGTGCGTGCCGTCTTGTTGGCCAGCGCGACGGTGGCGACGTTCATCGGCCGCCGCTCGGCGAGGCGCACCGCCCATTCGGGCGGCGCCTTGCTGCTGGTCAGTACGGCGCGCGCGCCGTGGATCAGCAGGGTTCGCAGATACCGGTCGCCGCGCTTGGAGATGCCGAGCATGCGAACCCGGCCGCCGGTGCCGTCGTGGCGCGGCACCAAGCCGAGCCAGGCGGCGAACTCCCGGCCCGACCGGAACGCCGCCGGATCGCCCATCGCGGCGACGACGGCGGTCGCGGTCAGCACGCCCACGCCGGGAATCTCAGCGATCCGTCTGCTGTCGGCATTGCCGCGGTGCCATACCCCGATGCGCCGCTCGATCTCGCCGACCTCCTCATCAAGCCGGCCGATCCGCGCCCACTGCTCGCGAAGCGTGTCGATCACCATCGCCGGCAGCCGCTCCGAGACCCGGGCGAGGGCGTCGGGCATCGCCTTTCTCATCCCGGCCCGGCCCCGCGGCATCACCTCGCCATATTCCGTCAGCAGGCCGCGCAGCCCGTTGATCTGCGCCGTGCGGAACTTCACCAGCTGCTGGCGCATCCGGTGAAGCGCCAGGATCGCCTGCTGCTCCTCGCTCTTCACGGCAACGGTCTTGATGCCCGGCAGCTGCGCCGCCGTCCAGATCGCCCGCGCGTCGTGCGCGTCGTTCTTGTTGCCGCCAACGAAGGGACGCACCGACTTGGCCGGCAACAGACGCGGCTCGTGGCCGAGCTCCCGAAGCCGGCGCGCCCAGTGCTGAGAACCGCCGCACGCCTCCATCGCAACCAAGCACGGCGCCCGGTTGGCGAAGTGTTCGAGGAACTTCGCCCGGCTCAGTTTCAGATCCACGACCTCGCCCGTCTCCATATCAATCCAGTGCAACTGGAACACACGTTTCGCCGTATCCACGCCCACGACAGTTCTGGTAGTCTTCATCTCGGACCCTCCGGTTTGCCTGTGAAGAGCTTGCTCTTCGCCCTTTGGCACTTTGATGCCGTCGGCCCGTGAGGGTCCACCCCCTCCGTCGGACCTCCAGCAGCAGCGGGGGGGAGGCGTCCATCCCATTTCCCTCCGGGGGAGAGGGAAATTGGACCGCGCCGGACTCAGCGGACGACGAGCGAGACCGGCAGGCCGTGATTGTTGCAGGCCCGGCTGCGGGTCATTTCCACCGCAACGGGATCGAATTCGCGCCAACGCTTCTGCTCGGCAAACGCCTGCTTATAGGCTTCCGCCTTGGAATCGTGAACGCCGACGACTTGTTGGGCGATATCGTTGTCGACAACCGCCCA
>JAJECC010000152.1 GCA_022822205.1 Rhodospirillales bacterium
TTCAGGATGTAGTCTTTCGCGGCAACCGAGGTAGCGGCAAGGCTCAATAGGGCGATGCCACTGAGCAGCGAAATCGATTTGACGGCATGTAACGGCTTCATGAGATGTCTCCTTGCGTTGGCCTGCTGTTTGAAGGACCCCAGGCTGTTACCGTGTTTTAGGCCCCTCTCGATTCCCGCAGGCGCATTGTCGTGCCTTATGGGTGCATATAGGGAATCTTGCTCCGAATGTTGATTTAATTTACGACGTTTCAAAATACATTCTCCAATTTTTTGTTGTGCATGCTGGAGAATTTCCCCGATTTTCCCTTGCTAACAGGCAAATCCGCCGGAGACGTGCTCGCGGCAGGCTGCGCCCGCCGCCATCTTTCGCTACGCGTGACAGAGAAACACTGCGGCGACCGGGACCACAGACCACGCTGGCCGTAGGCCAACCGTAGAGAGCGCCTCACTCCATGGACAACGGCAGAGATTCCCAACATTCATCATTTCGCGAAAAGCTCATCGAGCACCTCCTGGTCGGAGAGCTGCTGAAGCGATCTTGGCAAAGAGGAGATTGCGCGATCGAAACATCAAGACCCGAAGTCGATCGGGCCGGCTATGACCTTATCGCGGAATGCAACAGGCATGTTCGACATATTCAACTGAAAGCGTCATTTCGGGGTGCCAAAACCGCAACTCAGAAAGTCCACCTCTCTCTGGCTGAAAAACCTTCGGGCTGCGTCGTCTGGGTTTATTTCGATCCGGATTCTCTCGAACTCGGACCGTTTCTGTATTTCGGTGACGCGCCCGGGAAGAGATTACCGGATATCGAATCCTTCAAGATCGCAAAGTATACCAAAGGAAACGCGCAGGGCGTGAAGGCCGAGAGACCCAACCAGCGTGTCATCAACAAGGGTAAATTCAAGCGGATCGATTCGATTGAGGGCCTGTGGGATCAGCTATTCGGCCACTCTTGAGTCCGCCCCCTGAAACCATACTCACGACCATTATGCTGCGTAGCCGGCCTGCCCTGGCTACTCCTATTCGTTGTTGGGTAGCCGGCTACCCACGACTCCCGATTAAATGTCAAATGCCACGCACGGCGATCATTACGTCACCGTCGGCGCATATACTCCGTCAACGCATATAAACCATAACGTTTTCTGGAGGTGTATACAGCGACGAACGCCGGATTTGGTTCTCCGCTAACCCCGTCCATTTTGCAATTCTTCTTCTAAGGATAGAGAAATCCTTTTCACTGACTCGTCCGTCCACCATCGCTTGATCGCACAGTTTGAGTGGGTCGACCTCATACTCGTAGACCCAATCCGACTCGTTCGTTGTCTTTGGTGCTACGAAGATCAACCGCACCTCATTCTCGTGTTTATACGCCTTCCGCTTTATCAGGAGAGAGCGGGCTATGGCGAATTCTTTCGGATGATAAGTAATCATCTCCCCACCGAATGCCTTCAGTTCTTTTTCGCTGCGATACTCGACCCGCCCGATGAAACAACTCACGTCTGCCAACTTGCCATGAACAGAGCGCATGCCGTCGATCAATTTTCCCACTGTCGTTCGGACTCGAATTCCGTCCCCACCCTTTGAATTGATCTGCCACATGGCATCGGAGGCGGTCTCGAGCGTCCAGCACTGACCGTAAACATCGTTACGAAAACCGAATTGTCCGGTTTCACCGTTCGGTAGCGGAACTTGAGATTTGAGGAAGACGTTTTCGAAGGGATCATCCCATTTTTCCGGTCTCAACAACGCGTTCTTCCTTTCTTCAAATAAACTGAAGAAGCGCATTTGAGGAAATATTCGATAAATTTTCGTATTTGGCTTTATGTTGCCAATAATCGATTGTGCAGTAGGCATTCTTTTTTTTCCTACTTCCTCCAAACGGACAATGGCGTTACTTGCACGGTAGCGTCGCCTCTGAATGCAGAACCGACGATACCCACCGTCAGCTTAGTGTACGAACGCAACTGTTCCCACAATCATCTAACTGCACAGCCGGCCCGGCAACCACCACCATCAGCCGCGCCGCGCCAGCCACCGCCAGGCGATCCAGACCGGCAGGTTGAGCAGCACGGCCCAGGCTGCCACCGCCAACGGCTCCACGCGCGGCCGGCAAGCCGTCTGCCCCCGCGAACGGCGGCTCGACCCTTGAATTTTGTCGGTAAAACTCTTATATTTTCGGACAGAAGGGAGCCCGCTATGTCCGTCGCGGAAACCATCAGGACCGACATCCGCAAACTGCCGAGGGGCCGGCTATTCACGACCTCGCGCTTCGCCGCCCTGGGTTCGCGCGGCTCGGTCGACCGGGCGCTCGCGCGCATCGTCGCGGGCGGCGGGATCGAGCGGCTCTCGCGGGGCGTCTTCATCAAGCCTAGGAAGAGCCGCTTCGTCGGCAACGTGCGTCCGGGCGTCGCCGAGGTGGTCCAGGCCATCGCCCGGGACAACGGCGAGACCGTCCAGGTCCAAGGCGCCGAGGCCGCCTGGCGCCTCGGCCTCAGCACCCAGGTGCCGATGGAGCCCGTGTACCATACCAGCGCATCGAGCAGGTCAATCCGGATCGGCAACACGACAGTCAGGATGATCCACACTTCCAACCGCCGCCGGCTCCAGTTTGCCGGCGAGCCCGCCGGCCTCGCGCTAGCCGCGCTCTGGTATCTCGGCAAGGACAATGCGACGCCGCAGGCCGTCGCGAGGATCGAATCGGCAATCGGCCCGGAAGCGTTCGCCAGGCTCCGCACGGCCGACATGCCGGCCTGGATGGCGGACGCGCTCGACGCAGGGGTCGCCGCCCGTGGCTGACGCTTTCCTGTCGCTCCCGACCGCCGAGCGGCGGGACATTCTCGAGACCGCCGCCGATCAGCTGGACCGGCCGGCAGCCATCCTGGAGAAGGATGTCTGGATCTGCCAAGTCCTTCGGACCCTCTTCCGCATCCCGGACAGTCATCCGATGGCCTTCAAGGGCGGCACCTCGCTCTCGAAGGTCTATCGGATCATCGACCGGTTCTCCGAGGACGTTGACATTACCCTCGACTACCGCGCCTTCGCCGGCGGCTTCGATCCGTTCGCGCCGGGCGCCAGTAAATCCCGGATCCGGAGGTTCAGTGACCGTCTCAAGTCCCGCGTCGACGACCATGTCCGCCATGTCGTCGGCCCGGCGCTGGAAGCCGCCATCCGCGAGATCCCGGCGTCGGGCCGGGCCGCCCTCCACATCGGCAACGACGGCGAACGGGTTTGGCTCGCCTACCCTTCGGCCGTTGACAACCCCCACAGCTACCTCGCAACGAATGTCGTGCTGGAGTTCGGCGGCCGCAATGTCGTCAATCCCAACGAGCGGCACGGTATCGTCCCCGACATCGCCGCCCTGACCCCGGACCTCGACTGGCCCACCGCGACGGTGACGGTCCTGTCTCCGGCGCGTACCTTCTGGGAGAAGGCCACGCTGATACATGTCGAGTGTCACCGGGGACGGCTCGCCGCCGGCCCGGAGCGCCTGTCCCGCCACTGGTTCGACCTGGCCTGCCTCGCCTCGCACGACGCCGGACGGACGGCGATCGCGGATCGCGCGCTCCTCGAAGACGTCGTCCGCCACAAGACGGTCTTCTTCAACGCGAGCTACGCTCATTATAACCGGTGCCTCGACGGCCGACTTTGTCTTGTCCCCGAGGATGACGCGCTTGCCGGACTGCGTTCGGACTACGACGCCATGCGCCGCGCCGGCATCGTGGGTACTCGGGCGCCGGAGTTCAAAGACTTGACCGCACGGCTCCGCGTCTTGGAAGCCGAAATCAATCGCCGGCCCTGAGTTCCATGTCAATTCTTGCGCGGCCGCCCCCCAATTCCCCCCTTGCTCCCAACCGTTTCCGGGCTAAATGTATATGCGAGTGCCGCTCCCTCACCGGGGCGGCGTTTTGCGTATTGGAGGCCAGCTATGCAGATTTGTACGAACTATTTGGGGGGTACCTCCCAAAAGGGTGTCATCAAATGTCCATTAATGTCCATGAATGTCCATTCCCCTGAAAACGCCGCTATGCGCCTGATGCATGGCTCGCGCCCTCCGCCATTTTCCCCGGCACCGGGTTACGGGGATTTACCTCTGAACCCGGCGTGCCATAATCCCCGCACAGGGGAGTAGTTTCAGGTGGCCGGACAGGAATTCGACTACATAATCATCGGCGCCGGATCGGCGGGTTGCGTGCTGGCCAACCGGCTGTCCGAGAACCCCGATATCCGGGTTCTGGTGCTCGAGGCCGGCGGCATGGACGACGATCCGTGGATCAAGGTGCCGCTGGTGTGGATGAGGAAGTTCGTCGACGAGCGGCATCACGACTGGGGTTACGACACGGAGCCCGAGCCTCAAACCGATGGCCGCGTCCTGGAATGCGTCCGCGCCCGGGTCGTCGGCGGGTGCTCCTCGATAAACGCCATGTCCTATGTGCGGGGCCACGCCGCGGACTACGACCGCTGGGCGGAGACCGGTCTGACGGGATGGTCGTACGCCGACGTTCTGCCCTATCTCAACCGCAGCGAAACCTGGGAGGGCGGGGAGAGCGCCGCCAGGGGCGGGCGGGGCCCGCTGCGCATCCGAAGAAGCTCCTATGAGGATCCGATGATCGAGCCGGTCGTGGGGGCCGCCGGGGAAATCGGGCTGGCGCGACTTGACGATTACAACAGCGGCGACAACGTGGGCGTCAGCCGCATGCAGCAGAATATCCACCACGGACGGCGCTGGAGCGCGGCGGACGCGTTTCTGCGGCCGGCCCTGACCCGGCCCAACCTCAAGCTCCAAACCGAGGCCCACGTCAACCGCATCGTGATCGAAAACGGCCGCGCCGCCGGCGTCAGCTACCGTCGCGGCGGACAGAACCGGCGGGTGACGGCGGGCCGGGAAATCATTCTGTCGGGCGGCGCGCTCAATTCGCCGCATATCCTGATGCTGTCGGGCGTCGGCCCGGCGGACCAGCTCGCCCGGCACGGCATTCCGGTGGTTGCGGATGTCCCGGCGGTAGGCCGGAACCTGCAGGACCATATTGCCGCCGGCGTCGACTATGCCCGGGCCCAGCCGGGTCCGTTCCGGAAGCTATCCCGGTGGGACCGGCTGGCCGTCGGCATCGCGCAAGCCCGCTGGTCCGGTGTCGGCCCGGCGACCGATTTTCCCACCGGTATCGTCGGATTTTTGCGGACCGACCCGGCGCTCGCGGCGCCGGACATTCAGTTCCTGTTCACCTTCACCAACCGCTTCGCCCATCCGTGGTTTCCGGGCATCAAGGCGCCGTTCGAGGATCGCGCCGGCGCCCGCGCGGTATTGCTCCACCCGGAAAGCCGCGGCCGGATCGAGCTCGCCTCCGCCGATCCGATGCGGTTGCCCAGGCTTTATCAGAATTTTTTCGGCGTTCCATCCGATATGGCCACCCTTCGGACCGGTGTGCGCCTGGCGCGGGAATTGTTTTCGCAAGCCCCGGTCGGACCGTTTCTCGGCGAGGAGCGGCTTCCCGGCGCCGGCGTCACCGACGACGCCGGCCTCGACGCCTATATCCGACGGACGTGCACGACGGTTCACCACCCCTGCGGCACCTGCCGGATGGGCGCGGACGAGGCATCGGTATTGGACGGCGAACTCAAGGTTCGCGGCGTGGAGGGACTGCGCGTCGCCGATGCGTCCGCCATGCCGGACCTGATCAGCGGCAACATCCATGCCGCCGTCCTGATGATCGCCGAGAAGGCGTCGGATTTGATTTTGCGCAAGCCCGCCTTGCCCGTCGCCGAAACGCGCGCTGCGGCGTAACCGGTTGGAAACCCAAGGGAGAGACACATGAGAATTCTGCAAACCGGCCTGACCTACAAGGATGACGCCAAGGCGACGCCCGGCTTCACCCTCTTTTCGCCGCTTTGGACGAAAAAGACCTATCTGTTGAACATGGAGGGCGAGCCGGTTCACGATTGGGATCTGCCGGGCACGCCGGGCGGATACGCGCGGCTGCTGCCCAACGGCAATCTTTTCTACGCCGCCCAGTGGGACGGCGACGACGTGCCGCCGTTCAAGGGCGGGGCCCAGGGCGGAATCATGCGGGAGGTGGATTGGGACGGAAACGTGCTGACGGAATTCATCGACGGCTGGCAGCACCATGACGCGCGAAAACTGGCCAACGGCAATATCGTCTATGCCGGCTGGGACGTGATGCCCGAAGACGCGCAGAAGCGGGTTCAGGGCGGGCGCCCGGGCACGGAACCGCCCGGTGGAATTATCGGCGACTATGTGCGCGAAGTGGATTCCGACGGCAACACCGTCTGGGAGTGGCACACCTACGAAATGGACATCGAGAAGTATCCCATCCATCCCCTGGTGCCGCGGCGCGTATTCGCGTGGTGCAATACGACGTTTCCGCTGGAGAACGGCGATGTGCTGATCAGTCTGCGGCAGATCAACACCATCGCGATCATCGACCGGCAGACGAAAAAGTTCCGCTGGGAATTCACCGACATGATTTTGGGCGGCCAGCACGACCCTCAGGTGCTGCCGAACGGGAACGTCATCGTCTTCGCCAACGGGATGAACAGCTACGAGGGGCATCCCCACTCGCTGATTCTCGAAATCGATCCCAAGACCAACGAAATCGTCTGGCAGTACCGGGCCCAGCCGCGGACCGATTTCTATTCCCACCACATCAGCGGCCAGGAACGGTTGTGGACCGGCAATACGCTGATCTGCGAGGGGCGGAACGGCCGGTTGTTCGAGGTCACGCCCGACGGCGAACTGGCGTGGGAATTCATCAATCCGCACCGGGGCCCCGGGATCGACGGCGACAACGTGAACTGGGTGTTCAGGGCGTTCCGGTACGCGGAGGATTCGCCGGAAATCGCCGGGCGGGTGAAGCTCTAGGGACCGGACTCGATCGATGGCGTCATGGCCCGCCTCCTGCGGGGTATCCAGGATATTCACCACAGAGACATTGGAAATGTGGATACCCCGCATAAAGCGGGGTATGACAAGGGGATATATGACACAAACCAAGCCGTCATGCCCGGACTTGATCCGGGCATCCACGCCTTGGAGGCCGGATACACGTGGATGGCCGGGTCTGGGCCCGGCCATGACGAGATTGTGTTGCCGGGTCCGGTGCGCGCCCTCACCCTGGGCCAAGCCGAAGCCCAACTCCGCGGAAAAGAAAACCCCCTAATCGACTACAGACCCTGATGCTAGACGATCTCCAGCATTCGCTCGATCGAGCCCAGCGCGCGGAGCCTGATGTCTTCGGGCACGGTGATCTCGTAGCGCGTGTTCTCGAGCGCATCGAGCGTGTCCTCAAGCGTGATCTCGGCCATGTGCGGGCACCGATGGCTGCAGAGGCGCAGGATATTCTTGTCCGGGTGACCGGCGATGATGTTGTCGCCCATGGCGCATTCGGTCAGCAGCAGGAATTCCGGCGCATGGTTGGCGTCCACGTAGTCGATGATGCCCTTCGTGGAGCCGACGAAATCGGATTCCCGGACGACTTCCGGCTTGCACTCCGGGTGAGCGAGGACGGCGACCTCGGGAAACTGCTTGCGGACCGAGGCGACGTCCTCCGGCGTGAAAAGTTCGTGGACCTCGCACGAGCCATGCCAGGAGATGATGGTGTTCCCGAGGTCCGCCGGCTGCCGGGTCCCCTCCGGGTCGTCCTGGGGAAAGTAGGTCGACCAGCCGAGTTCGGCGGCGATGTTGCCGGCCATGAACTCGTCGGGAAGAAAGATAACCGTATCGGTCTTGAGGGATTCGATGACCTTGACGGCGTTCGCGGACGTGCAGCAGACATCGGTCTCCGCCTTCACGTCGGCGTAGGAGTTGATGTAGGTCACCACCGGTACGCCGGGGAAGCGCTTTTTCAGCGCCCTGACATCGTCCGCCGTGATCGCCGCGGCCAGGGAGCATCCGGCCTTCACCGCCGGCAGCAGGACGGTTTTCCCCGGGTTCAGGATTTTCGCCGATTCGGCCATGAAGCGGACGCCGCAAAATACGATGATGTCGGCGTCGGTCGTGGCGGCCTGCTGGCACAGCGCAAGCGAGTCGCCGGTAAAATCCGGGACGGAATGATAGAGCGCCGCTTCCATGTAGTTGTGGCCCAGGATGACCGCGTTCTTCTCTTTCTTGAGGCGGTTGATCCTGTAGGCGAGTTTCGCCTTCTCCTGGATTTCGAAATCCGGGATGAGGTTCTTCAGAACCTCGTGCATCCCGCGATAGGTAGATTCTTCGTTTGGCGCGATTATGCCCATTGAGACTTCCTCGCCATTTTGCGGCGGGTTACGGAATATGACGCTACTCGTTGCTGACAGCCCAATGCCGTCAAGCCACTAACGCGGGGGCGGTCGGTCCCCCCACAGGGTGCTCTGCCGTTGTCTCAATCCGGGTAATATAGCGCACGCATTCGGGAATGAAAGCCATCTCGACGGCCATCGGCGAAATTTGGACCCGCGCCCGGGGCAAACGGCTACTCGAACAGGCCGCGTCTCGGCGCTTCGGACCGGTCCGTCATGCCGTAATCCCTGACGACCTCGGCGACGCGAATCCGGTAATCCTCGAAAATCCGCTCGCGTCCCAGGCGCTGCGCGGCGATATGATCGGACTGTTCCCGCCAGGCAACCAGACTTTCCTCATCACGCCAGAAGGACAGCGACAGTAACTTCCTTTCGTTGCTCAGGCTCTGAAAACGCTCGATGGAGATGAAGCCGTCCGCCTTTTCGAGCTCGCTCCGAAGCTCACCGGCAATCTCCAGATACGTCCCCCGGCCGTCCCCGGCCGGCTCGACCTCGAATATAACCGCGTACATCTCAATGGCCCTCGTTCCGCATCATTCGCCAAATCCGTAAAGCCGCGCCGGATTATCCGCCAGGATTTTGTTGCGGGTCGCCTCATCATCGGCCCAGTGCAGCAGGGTGTCCAACAGAATGGCGTCGTCGGGCCTCGGGTCCTGTCCCGGATGGGGCCAATTGGATGCCCACAGCATACGGTCCGGCGATTCCCGCACGAGTTCCCGGGCCAGCGCCGCGACATCGTCGAAGCGGGGCGGGCCGACCTTCGAGGTCTCGTACGGGGCCGACAGCTTGACCCAGGCGCCGCCGGCGACGAGCCCCTTGAGACATCGGAACGCCGCGTGGTCCGGCGACACCGGATCCAGGAACTTGCCCGTGTGATCTATCACCAGCTCTCCGGGCCAGCTTCTGATTTGGGCCTCGAATTCCGGCAGGAGCCGGCCGTCGAGCTGCAATTGGATATGCCAGCCGTGATCCGCGGCGCGGCCGGCGAGAACGTCCAAATCCTCCCACGGCAGCGCCCCTCCGGGCAGCATATGGAACCGGATGCCGCGAATGCCCCGCGCCGTCAAATTCTCGTAGACTTCATCCCCGGCCCCCGTTCCGACCACCGCCACGCCGCGGGCGCTGTCGCCGAGGGCCGCAATCGCTTCCAGCGTGCAGCGGTTGTCGTCGCCATAGGTTGTCGGCTGGACGATGACGACCCGCTCGAGACCGAGCCGCTCCTGGACGAGGCGATAGTCCTCGAGCCTGCCGTCCGGCGGCGGCAGCAGCGCGGTCGGCGCCATGCCGTACCCCGGCTCATAGACGTGCATATGGGTGTCGCACGCGCCGGGCGGCGCGATAAGAGTTGGCGTGGTCATGGTCAAACGGCCCCGATCGGAATGCGAAGTGTATCTGCTCGCCGGCCATTAGAGCATTTTCCGGCCAAATTGAACCACTTGACCGGAAACCGCTCCGGGGTCCGGACTCAATCGACTGCGTCATGGCCGGGCCCCGACCCACTGGTGTCCGGTTTAACTTTCACGTCCATTGGATTGCCATTTGGTTTGAGTTTCCGGGCGGCGGTGTTTTGGGTTCGAGGAGGCGGTCGATGCGCTTTCGATGCATGAGGTTGACGCGCACGAGCCGGGCGAAGG
>JAJECC010000018.1 GCA_022822205.1 Rhodospirillales bacterium
CCCTCCGCGACGTGGCCGGCGAACTCGGCGGAACGCCCGGTCAGGCCGCCCTCAAATGGCTCATGGACAACCCGGTCCACGTGGTGCCGATCCCGGGATCGCGCCGCAAGGAGCATCTGATCGAGAATGCGGAGGCCTGCGGCCTCGAACTGACGGCCGGGCAGTACCGGCGGCTCTCCGACGCCTACCCCGCCGGCGCCGCCAAGGGAGGATAATTGGCCGCAGCAGGCCGGTTAACGGCTGCTCAATGGCCCGGACTCGATTGAGCCGCCCTGCGAGCGTTGCGGCGATGAGGACGGCGCGGCACACGGTCCCTCTCCCCTGCAGGGAGAGGGCTGCGGAGGTTTGGCGAGCGAAGCGAGACTAGCCGTAGCTGGGTGATGGGGAGTGTCGATTCACCCCAACCCTCCCCCGTCAAGGGGGAGGGAGTTTAGGTGCGTCCCCTCGCCCCGTCGGGGGGAGAGGGGACAAGGTGAGGGGGGACGCAAAAACGGGAATCCCCTAATCGAGTACAAACCCTAGGCATGCCGGGCGCGATAGAAGTCGCTGATCCCGATTTCATCCCGCATCTCGGTCGAGTCGGTGCCGCCCGCGGCTCCCTCGTAGGGAATCCCGATCGCATCGGCGAGCCGTACAAAGCCATGGAAAGCCGCGGCAATGGCCGCCGCGTCCACCGTTGCCGGCTCGCCCATCAGTTCGAGCATTTTTTGCCGGTGAGCCGATGTCCCGTTCTCGTCCCGCCGCGCAACCGCCTCCGCGAAGCCCATCAGCAATTCGGCGTGCTCGATGTCGGTGTCATGCCGGTATCCCTCCGTAATGTCGTGGAGGTCGATTTCGCTGTCGGCGGCGTTGCTGCTCTCACGGAGCATGTAGGCGTGCGCCGTCGTTCAGTAGAGGCACTGATGAAGCGCCGATATCCGCGCCGCGATGATCTCGATCTGAGGCCGGCTGATCGCGCGTCCGCTGTCGCCGAAGTCATAAACCCGCTTGCCCTCCAGATAATGGGCGCCGGCAAGATTCCAATAGTCGCGCTTCGATTGGGGAACCATGCTGAGAGCCCGGTGGATGTAGCCGGCCGTCGGCGTGGGATACAGGGGACCGTCCTCCGGCGTCTCGTCGCCCGGCTCGACGATGGGGAGCCATGCCGCCTCGCGCCGGGCGCCCGGCGGCAGATAGCGCGAGGGTTCGCCGGCGGCGGGCCCGGGCAGGACGGCCTCCGGAAGTCCCAGGCCGAAGGCGAAGGTATCCATGATCACGGTCATGGCGATGACGCCGATCATCTCGACGAATTCGCCCTCGGGCATACCGTCGTCGATATGTCCCCGGCACCACCTTTCACTGAGCCGGCCGGGATCGGTGACCACCCGGTGAACGATATCCACCTGCGCCGGAGACAGATTGCCCAATGACGTATGTTCCAGGGACAGGTTGCCGGGCGACAGCGCCTCCCTGAGTTCGGCGCAGGCCGGACAAGTCCGGGCATTGCGGACCTCTTCGGCGATCCACACCCGCTGCTCGCCGGTAAGCCAGGTGCCGGGGCGGGCAATGGCGGCGAGCGCGGCCTCATGGGCGCTCAGCAGATCGCTCCGAATGTCATACGGGCTATCCGGGAACGGGTTGCCTGCCATCTCTCCCCCCTTTCGCGGTCTGGATCAAAGTTTGGTCCGGGAGCCGAAGCGGGCGAGGAACCTGGCCTCGGAGCCGCCGTCGTTGATCAGCGTTACCGCGCACCCCAGCATCCGGTCCTTGTCGCCGGTACCGGCGCCGGGGCAGTCATCCACACGGATTTTCGCCCGTGCCGGCTTGGGCTGATGTTTCTCGACCTTTAACGCGTGCGGCAAATCGGCCTCCTTACCGGGGACGGGGCGGCCGGGGAAATCGCCGCGGCCCGGATGAGGCGGCGCGCCGCCGGTGACGATGATGTCCGGCTCGACGCCGGTTCCCTGGATCGAGCGCCCGCTCGGCAAATAGTAGAGCGCCGTGGTCAGGCGCAGCGCCCCGTCCCAGTTCAGCGGCGTGATCGTCTGAACCGATCCCTTGCCGAAGGAGCGCGCGCCGATCACCGTTGCCCGGTTTTGATCCTGCAGGGCGCCCGCCACAATTTCGGCAGCCGAGGCGGACCCGCGGTTGATCAGCACGACGATGGGCAGTCCGTCGGCGAGATCGCCGGTTTCGGCGTTGAAGGCCCGGCCATTGCCGTCCCGGTCCCGGACCGAAACGATATCGCCCCGGTGGAGGAAGGAATCCGTCACCGCCACCGACTGATCCAACAGGCCGCCGGGATTATTCCGGAGGTCCAGAACGAAGCCCCGCAGCTTGCCGCCGAGTTTGCGGCGTATCGCGCTGACGGCGCGGCGCATTTCGTCATCGGCCCGCTGATTGAAGCTGGTGATGCGGATGACCCCGACATCGCCCTCGGTGCGCCACTTGACCGGCCGTACCCGGATGGTTGCCCGGGTTACCGTGACGTCGAAATCCCCGGCGCCTGCCCGCCGGATGGTCAGCCGCACATCGGTCCTGGGCTTGCCGCGCAACAGGCGGACCGCCTCCATCAACGACATCCCCTTGATCCCGGCGCCGTCGACATGGGTGATCAGGTCGCCGGATTTGATGCCCGCGCGGCTCGCCGGCGTATCCTCGATGGGGGCGATCACCTTGACGAATCCGTCCTCCATATTGACCTCGATGCCCAGACCGCCGAATTGGCCGCTGGTGTACACCTGGCTCTCCCGGAATTCGTCGGGGTTCAGATACGAGGAATGGGGATCCAGATTGGTCAGCATGCCGTCGAGGGCGGCTTCGGTGACCTGGGCCGCGGTGAATGTCCCGGGCTTGCCGTCGAGCTTCTTGACGCCGTCCACGGCGGCCTTGATCAGCACGGCATCGTCGACGGACTGCACATACTCCTGACGGACCCGCAGATAGGCATCCCGGAAATGACGCAGCTGCTGGGCGCGCGAGGAATCCCGTTTGGCGTACCGGTCGAAGAGTTGGCGGAAGGTTTCGACGCTCTCGGCCGATTTCTCGTCGGCGGTAAACGCGCCGGTGAATCCGCCGAAGACCCGGGCGACCTCGGTGCCGCCGCTGGCGCAAGCCGTCAATCCGCCGGCGCCGGCAAGCATGACGGCCACGGCCGCGATGGCCAGCCGGGTCGATCGGGAGCTCACGGTTTGTCTCATACCTATTTCTGTCTCCCGGCCATCCGCGTTCATCCCGCGCAAGCCCCGGATGGCGCGAATGAAATATTCACATCCGGGAACAGCGCATGGATCATAAACCCGTTCCCCAAAAATATAGTCTCTTCGCCCCGCAAATCCAGGACGATCAGGTTATTGTGAACCGTCGAACACGGGCCTGCCATGCCAGACCACGAGCATGGCGGCGGTCAACAGCACGAGCGCGAATGCCTGGTGGATCGCGGCAAGGGAGATGGGCACCGCCAGCAGCAATGTCGAGATGCCCAATATAACCTGCAGGAGACCGACGCCGGCCAACAGGTGAAACCGGGTCATTTCAGCGCGCGGCAACCGGGCCCGCAGGGCCAATGCCCAGGTGACCGCAATCAGCGCCAGAGCGCCGACGGCCAGCACCCGGTGGTCGAACTGCACCGTCGTCACGTTCTCGAAAAAGTTGCGCCACGCCGGATCCTGAAGGAACAACCCGTCGGGAATCCACTTGCCGTCCATCAGCGGAAACGTGTTGTAGGTCTTCCCGGCGTCGAGACCGGCGACGAATCCGCCCGACAACATGGTGGCGAAGACCCATCCGAGAACGACCGCCGATAGGCACCGGAGGTGCATGGGGAGGGCCCGCCGCGCGCTGCGCGCCGCCACCAGATCGAGCGCGGTCCAGAACATGGCGGCGTAGATGGCGACGGCCAGCCCGAGATGGGCGGTCAGCCGGTACGGGCTGACATCGGGATCGTCCACCAGACCGCTCTTGACCATGAACCAGCCCAATACGCCTTGCGCCCCGCCAAGCACGAAGAACAATGCCAGCCGCCAGGCGAGAGGCCGGTCCACCCGGCGCTTGATCAGGAAGTAGAGAAACGGAACCGCGAAGGCGATACCGAGCAGGCGGCCCCAAAGCCGGTGAACGTATTCGAGCCAGAAAATGCCCTTGAAGCCTTCAACATCCATCTGGGTGTTGATCTTCAGGAATTCCGGCGTCTGCTTGTAGGCCTCGAAAAGGGCGAGCCAGGCCGCATCGCTCATCGGCGGCAGCCAGCCCGTCACCGGACGCCAGTCGACAATGGAGAGCCCCGATTCGGTCAATCGGGTGACGCCGCCGATGATCACCATGACGAAGACCATCCCGCACATGGCGAAAAGCCAGTAGCCGATTAATTTTCGGCCGCGAGCCAAATCGGCCGGCCCTGCCGCACCCGTGGCCCGTTCGGCGGTCTTTCCTGCCGCTGTCACGTCATCTCCATTTCAAGCCCGGCCACGTTTTATCCGGCGGACGCCGGTTGGTCGAGACCCGCGGCGATGCCGTCCGCCGCGTCCTCCCCGAACGTGACCGGACGCTCCCCGGGGTGGACACGGCATGCCCGCTGGAACAAACTGCCGAAAAGCATCGGTACGGGGTAACCGGGAAATGAAAATCTCATCGCTGGATCACGTGAATATCGAAGCGGTCGACGTGGACGCATCGGCCAGATTCTATGAAGACGTGCTGGGCCTGAAATCGGGGGAGCGGCCGCCGTTCGACCGGCCGGGCCATTGGATGTACTGCGGCGATCAGGCAATTATCCACATCATTTCGCCGCTGCCCGACAACAAGCTGCTCACCGGCTCCAAGGATGCCGCCATCTCGCATTTTTCCATGCAAATCGAGGACTTTGACGCGGCCAAGAAGCGCCTCGACGATTGCGACGTCGCATACGAGGAAACCAACGTGCCCGATACCGAACTCCGGCAGTTGTTCTTTCCCGATCCCGACGGCGTTCTGGTCGAACTTCTCTACAACCCGAACCGCTGACCCGACAGGCGGAAGGCTCGCGCCAGGGTCCGGCCTCGATTGAATTGCGTCATGTAAGGACAATTCGCTCCGAATTGACCGAGCCGGGCTCGGACCCGGCCATCCACGTGTTGCCGCCCCCGAAACGTGGATGCCCGGATCAAGTCCGGGCATGACGATTCGTGAGAGAGCGGGGATCACCGGGATCGAAACCCCTTCTCCCGGCCTCCGTGTCTCCGTGCCACTGTGGTGAATTTCCTGGATGCCGGCCACCGGGCGTGGATGGCCGGGTCCAGACCCTAAAGCGGGATGGCGAGCAGGGTGTCCACCCGCTCGCTGTCCATGACCGCAACCTTCTCGGCGAACAGCGGTTCGTCACCCGAGATATCTATACGGTCCCGGTAGATGCCGGTGGCGAAGACGGAGGTCTCGCCGTCCTGCATGATGCGCGCCACGAGAAACGACGTCGAAGCGTCGATCAGCGCGCCATCGGCTTTTTCGATCAGACTGGCGCCGAGGATATGCCGGTAACCGTGCGGCTCATAGACGCTGACATTCTCGACGGCGTTGACGCGGTCCATGAGCATGCCCCGGGAATCGGCGAATATCAGCGCGTTCTCGTATCCCGCCCGGTCATCGGCGCGGTGGGTCACCCGATAAATGCAGGGATCGGTGAAAAATCCGGGCCATTCGCCCAGGTCGCCGTCATCCAGACAGCGGACGTAGCGGGCGAGCAGGTCGTCCGCCAGCAGTTTGGCCTGCAACGTTTCCGGCGAAGTCACGCCTCAAACGCCCATCAGGCCGCGGTACATTTTCCAGAACCCCCGGACGGATGTTTCGGTGGCGCGGTAGTCGACCGTCGTCACATCGTCGCCGCCCATCCGCACGACGCCTGAATCCTCTTCGACGCCGCGGATCGCGCGCTGCACGAACCCGCCGATGGCGCCGTCCTCCAGGGAAATATACCCGGACGGGCCAACCAGATTGTTCAGCTTCACCCGCGTGCGGGTCATCTCTTCGCTGTCTCCCTCGAAGCCGACGAAATTCCAGTTGAGATCCGTCCGGTCGACCGCGGTGGGCAGTATCTGGCGTACGGCGATGGAGTTCTGGATGACCTGGATGACCAGGGACGGAAACACGCTCTGGATTTGAACGGTGATGCCGTCTTCCCATTCGTCGATGGAATCCAGAAGCGAGGGATCATTGAGCGAGAACCCTTCGCCGGTAGAGCGGATGTCCTGCGACGCATAGTCCTGATTGCCGCGCTCTGCATCCATCTTCGAATAACTCACGTGATGCGCCCCGCTGTCACTCACGATTATCCCGCCTTCGTGTCCAAGACGGTTGAGCCGAAAGCGGGTGAAAAACAAATGCAGGATCGTCGCGTGGTAGACGTCCTTCACGTTCTCCAAATAGAGCTTCCAGTTGTTGTGCATGACCTGGGTCGAGCGGCCGATAAGCTTCAGCGGCGCCTTGCCCAAGGCGCGCTTGAGAAACCGTACCGATTCCGGCCCGAGGTAGGTTTCGATGTCGGGGACCCCGGGATCGAAGGAACCGAAGACCAGCCCGCAGAACTCGGTCACCTCGATCGGCCGCAAACCGTGCCGGGACTTGTCGAAATCGTCGGGCATGCCGCCCCGCCCGTCCGCACCGTCCTCGAACGCCACGTTTTTGAGGTTGCCCTCGAGGTCATAGGACCAGGCGTGATAGACGCAGGTCAGGCGTTTGACGCTGCCCCGCGGCTCGAGGCACAGCAGCGCGCCGCGATGGGCGCAGCGATTGAGGAAACCGCGAACCACGCCATCCTCGCCGCGAACCACGAGCACCGGCGTCTCGCCGATTTTGGTGGTTTTGTAATCCCCGTTCCCGGGCAGTTCGGCCGCCAGGCAGAGGTAATTCCACACCGGGCCCTTGTAGATATCCCGAAGCTCCGCCTGATAGTTGGCGGCATCCGAGTAGACCCAGAACGGAATATGGGAATAGTCGCCGTGGCGCCAAGCCGGGCGCGCCGCCAGTTCCAGGTCGAAGCCTTCCATTTCCCATCCCTCCGATGCGGACTTTCAACGAGAGTAGCGTTTTTGCGGGGATCGTTGCAATTGCATCTACCCAACCGACGCCGTGTCCGTTAACATCCCATCGTTAGGATATTAGCGGGCAGGCCGAAAATAGTCCTGCCAAGACGCAGAACAGGGAGGAATCCGGAAATGAAATTCGCACGTTATGCATTGTCGGCAGGGGCGGCGGTACTTCTCGCGACGGCCGCGGACCCCGCCGCGGCGCAAAAGTCCAAGGACACGCTGAGGGTCGCTGGGTTGCAGCCCGTTCGGGTGATCGACGCCGTGTTCGATCCGAACCCGCAGACCAACCTGCTGGACCGGATGGTCTTCGACACGCTGGTCTACTACGACGTCGAGGCGCGCAAGGTGGTGCCGCTGTTGGCCGAGTCGTATACCCGCGTCGATCCCCTGACCATCGAGTACAAGCTCCGCAAGGACGTCAAATTTCACAACGGCATGCCGGTGACCGCCGACGACGTGGTGTACACCTTCGACTTCGTCAAGGATCCCAAGGTCAACTTCCGGTTCAAGGGCACCCGCTACGGGGTCTATAGCAAGGCGGTAAAGGTGGATGATCACACGGTGCGGATTTCCACCAAGGCGACGTACGCGCCGTTCGAATCGCGCATAATGTCGCTGCCGATCTTCCCCAAGGCCGTCCACAGCAAGCTCGAGGATCGCAGCAAGTTCGGCCTGAAGCCCATCGGGACGGGCCCCTACATGGCCACACAGGTCGATGCGACCGCCGGCGTGGTGCTGGAAAAGAACCCGAATTTCAAGCTCGCCGCGAAGGGCTCGAAATCACCGGCGAAAATCGGCCGCATCGAATTCAAGACCATCGCCAACAAACAGACCCAGATCGCCCGGCTGATCGCCGGTGAGCAGGACATGGTCTACCAGATCTCCAAGGATCAGGCCGAGAACCTCGCCAAGATGCCGAACCTGCAGGTTACCGTCGGGAGCACCATCCAGTTCATCTATTTCATGCTGGATGCCGCCGACCGGTCGAAGATCGGCATCTTCAAGGATAAGCGGGTGCGGGAGGCATTGATGCATGCCATAGACCGCCGGGGGCTGGCCAAGGCGCTGGTGCCGGAACCGGTCGCCAGCGATCCGCTGCAAATCTCCATGTGTCACGAATGGCATACCGGCTGCAAGGCCACCAAGTCGCCGCCGGCCTACGATCCGGACCGGGCGAAGGCCCTGCTCAAGGAAGCGGGCGTCGACCCCAACTTCTCTCTGGCGCTCACGACGTGGGGTCCGTCGCGCCCGACCGCCGAGGCGGTTGCCGGCCAGCTGCGCAAGCTGGGGATCAAGGCGACGGTGGACAACAACGCGATCGGCGGCTTCGTGAAGAAGCGCGCCCAGGGCAAGGTTCAGGCCTTCGTCAGCCTGTGGGACAACGGCGGCGGTCAGGCCGACGTGGTCTCTACCTCGGGCTTCTTCTATCTGCCGGGCTCGCGGAATTACAACGGCGACAAGCAACTGGCGGCGTGGCACAAGCAGGGCCAGACCGAACTGGACCTCGCCAAGCGCGAGGCCATTTATCAGAAGCTGTTCGACCGGGTCACCGAGGAGCGCTACTCCATGCCGATCGTACCGATCGCCTCCGCGGTGGCGCATACCAAGGAGGTCAAGCTGCCGACCTGCTGTCACCGCAAGCCCGAAGGCTTCCTGTTCAATCTGATCGAGTGGAACTAACCGCCCGGTCGGGCGTTAATCGGGCCGCCGGGAGGCGGCCCTTTTTTTTGCCGCTCCGCCGCTAGGGTCCGCACTCGATTAGGGGAAACGCCGCCCCTCGCCCGCACATCGTCATCACCATTTCAAATAAGGTCAATTCGTCCGAATTGACCGACCCGTCATGCCCCGACTTGTTCGGGGCATCCACGTTTTGGGGGGCGGCGTGCGTGAACGCCCTGCCGGCGCTAAGATGCCCGGCGGGAGAGTTCAATGGGAAACGTCGAGCGGGCCCTCGAGATGATCGACGCCGCCAATGCGCGGGATCCGAACCTGGAGACCGTCTGCGGCGAAAAGCAGCCGAAGGAACTGGTCTATGGCCGCCGGATGTCCGCTTGTCTCGAACGGCTGGCGCCCGGTGCCTCGGATCTGGTTCGGATTGCCGCCCGCGCACAGCATATCGAACGTTGGACGGTGCCCCGCGACAGCTACCCGGAAGGGAAGAAGGGCTATCACCGTTGGCGCACCGACCTCGGGCGGTTTCATGCGGACCGGGCGGGAGAAATCATGGCGGCCTGCGGCTACGCCGGGACCGAGATCGGGAAGGTCCGGGCAATGCTGCGGAAGAAGAACCTCCGGTCCGATCCCGATACCCAGCTCCTGGAGGACACAATTTGCGTGGTGTTCCTGGAGAATTACCTGTCCGGCTTCTCGACCAGGCACGACCCGGAGAAAATCGTCGATATCCTCCGCAAGACCTGGGGGAAGATGAGCCCGCGGGGACGAGAGGCGGCGCTGGCGCTCGAACTGGGCGAAGACGCGCGGCGGCTTGTCGAGCGGGCGCTTGCCCAATAGAGCAGTTTCCGGCCAACCGATTGAGCGCCATCAAATTGTTCCAATTCGGCCGGAAACTGCTCTAGTGTGCGGCCATGTCCGCGAGCACACTCCATACCGTGTACCTGGTCGGCGCCGGGCCCGGCGATCCGGACCTCCTGACGGTCAAGGCGTTGCGCCTGCTTCAAACGGCCGAGGCGGTGGTCTACGACCGGCTCGTTTCGGATGAGGTCCTGGACCTGATCCCGGCCGGCGCGACCCGCATTTTCGCCGGCAAGGCGAGCCGCCGGCAGGGGGTGCCGCAAGAGGAAATCAACGACATGCTGGTCCGCCTGGCCCGCGAGGGACGGAGCGTGGTCCGGCTGAAGGGCGGCGATCCGTTCGTCTTCGGACGGGGCTCGGAGGAAGCGGTGCATCTGGTGGAGAACGGCATCCCGTTCGAAGTGGTGCCGGGCGTCACCGCGGCGATCGCCTGCGCCGCCTATTCCGGAATTCCGCTGACCCACCGGGGGCTGGCCAAGAGCGTCCGGGTCATCACCGGCCACCGCCGGGACAACCGGGCGCTCGACTTCGATTGGCCGAGTCTGGCGGACGGCGAGACGACCCTGGTCGTCTATATGGGCCTCGCCAATCTCGGATTGATCGCCCGGGAACTGATGGAGGCGGGTGCCGAAAGCGACCGGCCCGCCGCCGCAATCTACCGCGGCTCGACGCCGGACCAGCGGGTTGTGCACGGCACCCTCGAAACCCTCGCCGAGCGGGTCGGCGACGCGGGCCTCACCGCCCCGACCCTGGTCATCATCGGCGAGGTGGCGTCGCTTGGCGAGACCCTCGCCTGGTTCGAGCCGGCGCGCGCCGGCGATCATCAGGCCCCTGGCTAGTCATGGCTAGTCATGGCTAGTCCTAATCCCGGGGAGACCGTCCTGTTGATCGTCGGACACGGCGCCCGGGATGCGCCCAGGGCGGCCGACGCGGTGACGTCACATGCGCGGGACATCGCCTCACGGAGGATTTTCGCCGACGTCCGTTCCGGTTTCCTGCGGCAGGAACCGTTCGCCAAATCCGTCCTCGGCCAAATCGGCGGCCGGCCCCTCGTCGTCGTGCCTCATTTCGCGGCCGACGGCTACATCGTCGGCGAAGTCCTGCCGGGCGAACTGGGCCTCGGGGACGGAACCGCCCTGACCAAGGCAGTCGGCTCCCACCCGGATATTCCGGCCGCGGCGGCGGACCTGATTCTCACCCAATTACGGGACGCCGGCATCGATCCCGGCGGGACCGATATCGTCGTCGTGGGCCACGGCACCAGGCGCAACGATCGGTCGGAAACGTCGACCGCCCGCCTTGCCGAGTTCGTTCTCGCCGAAACCGGCGCCGGTTCGTGCACGGCGGCGTTTCTGGAGATCGATCCGCTGATCGAGGACTGGCGGGCGTTCACCGGCCGGCCCCATGTGGTCGTGCTCCCCAACCTGTTCGCCGCGGGGTTTCACGGCGCCGAAGACATCCCCGCCCGGCTCGGCGCGCCCGGTGAGCGGCAATTGCACCTGTGTCCGCCGCTGGGGACCGCGCCGGTCATGGCCGACCTGATCGTCGACCGGGCGTTGTCATGTTTGGCGCAAACCGGAGAGACCGCGCACGCCTGATCGGCGGGGCGATGGCCCTATTCGGCCTCACGGCAGCATGATCACCTGACCGGTGGTCTTGCGGGCCGCCGCGTCCCGGTGAACCTTGGGCGCCTCGCGCAGTTTGTACCGGTGATCGATGGTGATCCGGACCTTGCCGCTCTTGATCATGCGGATCACCGAACGGGCGCTCGCATCGGCGAGTTCGGGCGACGTCATGTAGTTGAGCGTGATCGCCCGGTGAATGAAGGGGGACTTGGCCTGACCTTCCTTGAGCAGATCGAGGAGCGGCGGCGGTCCCGATGCGTTGCCGAAGCTGACCGCCAACCCGAGGAGCTTGGTGCATTCGATGGAGCCGGCCCATGTGGTCTTGCCGACCGAATCGTAAACCACGTCGGCCCCCTCGCCCTTGGTCAGGCGCATGACCTCCTTGACGAAGTCCTTCTTGGCGTAATTGATCACGTGCGCCGCGCCATGGCGTTTGGCCAGCCGGCACTTGGCGTCGGTCCCCGCGGTCCCGATCAGCGTCGCGCCCACCGCCTTCGCCCACTGGCAGGCGATCAGGCCGACCCCGCCGGCGGCGGCGTGAAACAGGATGACGTCGCCCTTCCTGAGCTTGTGGGTCCGGTTGAACAGATATTCGACCGTACGGCCCTTCAACAGCATCGCCGCCGCGGTCTCATCGTCGATCCACCCGGGAAGCTTGGTCAGATGATGCGCCTCTATGAGCCGCGCCTCCGAGTAGCTGTCGGGCATCCCCGTGGCGTAGGCGACCCGGTCGCCGGCCTTCACCCGCGTGACTCCGCGCCCGACCGCCTCGACCACGCCCGCGCCCTCGTTACCGATACCCATCGGCATGGGCCCGCGCGGCGGATAGACGCCGCTCCGCAAATATGTGTCCACCATATTGAATCCGACGGCGGTGTGGCGGACGATCACCTGCCCCGCCTTGGGTTTCGGCAGTTCCACTTCTTCCCACTTCATCGCCGCCGGCGGCCCGGGCTTGTGAACGCGAAAGGCATGGGTCTTCATCTCGTTTCTCCTGGCGGCGGGGTATTCAACTACTGGGCGGCGTCGGCTTGGGTTTCGAACGCCGGCATGATTTCGCGGGAAAATTCCCGCAATGTTTCGACGCCGCCGGGCAGCAGGATCAGAACATACTCCACGCCCCACGATTGGAGGCGCTGAAGCCGCTCGACGATGCGGTCGGGCGTACCGATCAGCGCGCTGTCCGGATTGCTCATATCCTGAACCGCGAATGTTTCCGGCTGCGCGTCACGGCGCAGTCCCGGCAGGGCGCCGTAATCCTCGGCCATTTTGGCGCTGCGCTCGACACGCGCCCGAATCGCGTCTTCGTACTCTTCCTCCGTCCGGGTAATCGTCAGTCCCCGGGCGACGGCCAACTCTTCGGCCCGCAGGGGCCGGCCGGTCTCGGCGCAGGCGTCCCGCCAAACCTTCAGGCGCTCCCGGGTCCGGGCATCGGTGGCGAAATGATCGAGCAGGATATTGAACCCCGATTTGGCCACCCGGGCGATGGATTCGTCGGTGCCGGCGGCCGACCACAGCGGCGGGTGGGGTTTCTGGACGACCGGCGGCTCGACGACGATATTCCGGAAGCTCCAGAACCGGCCGTCATGGTCGAAACGCTCGTCGGACAGCCACGATTTCCGGATCAGGTCGACGGACTCCTCGTAGCGCGGCAATCCCTCTTCCTTGGGGATGCGGAACCCCTCGAACTCGATGTCGCGGTAGCCTTTCCCGACGCCAAAATCCAACCGGCCGCCGGACAGCAGATCGACGGTCGCCGCCTGCTCCGCGATCAGCACCGGGTTGTGCCACGGAAGCACCGTAACCGCCGTGCCGAGACGGATGGCGCTGGTCCTGGCGGCGAGATAGGACAACAGGTTCAGGGACGAGGAAACCTGGCCCGAGCCGGAAAAATGGTGTTCGACGAGAAAGATGCTGTGAAAGCCCAGGCTTTCCGCCTCGACGACGAGATCGATGAATTTTCGGTAGCCCTGGCTGTCCGCCGTTTCGTCGCCGCGCTTCGCCACGGCGCCGCCGAATAATCCGAACCGCATGAGAAATCCCAACCCGATCGCGTCAGTTGCCGCTATTGGCGCCGAGCCTAAGGCCCCGTTCCGGGCTTTGCAAACGAGGGATTTAGGCATATTTACGGGTCAGGCCCGACGCCGGAGGAGAATTGGATCATGGACGACCGGACCCGAATCGAGCTCGAGGCAGCCGCCTTTCGCGGCCTCGTCGAGCACCTGCAAAACCGCACCGACGTGCAGAATATCGATTTGATGGGGCTTGCGGGCTTTTGCCGCAACTGCCTCGCCAAGTGGTATGTGGCGGCGGCCGAGGCGCGGGATGTGGAGATGGACTACGATCGCGCGCGTGAAATCGTCTACGGCATGCCGTTCCCCGAGTGGAAGGAAAAACACCAGTCCGAGGCCAGCGGCGAACAGAAGCGGAAATTCGAGGAAACGAAACCGCTGCACGCCAGGATCAGCGGCCATTAATTAATCGGACAGACCCGTCTCCCCCCTTGATCGACGGCGGCGCAGGGCGCACGATTGTTGAAATCAGGCAATTCTCGGAGGACGGCCAAATGGCACCGCCCGACACCGCAGACACCACCTCGGAACGCCAGGCGTTCAATGAGGAGATCAAAAGCCTCAGCGCCGCGCCCTTATGGGACCAATATCACGGCGTCCTGACTCCGGAGCCCGAGGTCAAGGGAGTTCCTCATATCTGGAAGTGGGACGGCATTCGCGAAAAAATGCTTCGGGCCGGCGACCTGATTACCGCCAAGGAAGCCGAGCGCCGCGTGCTGATGCTCGAAAATCCCGCCTACGCCGGCGAGGCCAAGGCGACGGAGACCTTGTTCTCGGGCATTCAAATGATCCTCCCCGGCGAAGTGGCGCCCGCCCACCGGCATACGCCCAATGCCCTGCGCCTGATCCTCGAAGGGTCCGGCGGCTACACGTCGGTCAACGGCGAAAAGACCTTCATGGAATTCGGGGACTACATCATCACCCCGAATTGGTGCTGGCACGACCACGGCAATGAGGGCGACGAACCGGTGATCTGGCAGGACATCCTGGATTTGCCCCTGGTGCGCAGCATCGGCGCCATCTTCCACAATCCCTATCCGGAGGATCGGTTCCCGGCCGGCCCGCCGGAAGGAGACAGCCTCGTCAGGTACGGCTCCAATATGGTTCCGGCGGAGGGACTGGCGCCCGACCGGTTGGCCTCGCCGATCTTTTCCTATCCCTACGCCCGGTCCCGGGAAACCCTGGAGAAGCTGGCCAAGACCACCGACCTCGACCCCTATCACGGACTGAAAATGGAGTTCATCGATCCGACGACGGGGGGCGCCGCCATGTCGTCCATCTCGACCTTCCTCCAGCGCCTGCCCAAGGGCTTCAAGGGTGAACGCTACCAGACCACCGAGGGCTGCATCTTCACCTGCCTCGAGGGCGGCGGCCGGGCCGTCGTCGATGCCGGCGGAACCGAAACCATCATCGAGTTCCGGCCCAAGGACGTGTTCTGCGTGCCGTGCTGGCATCCCTTCCGGCTGGAAGCCGACGAGGACACATACCTTTTCCAGGGCACCGACAAGGTGGTGCAGACCAAACTCGGATTGTGGCGGGAAAAACGCGGCAACGCTTAGCGCAATGTCCGGCGCGGAACGGCGCACCGGCGATCAGGGGGGATTGACGATGACCGGCAGCCTGCCGCCATACCATATCGACGTCTGCGATACCGCCCGGCGGGAGCCGGGCATGATGGTGTTCAACGTCCGGCCCGGCGGCCGGGCCGACAATACGGTCGGCAGCGGATGGCTGTTGGGCGTCGGCCAGCGGGGCGACATCGCGCTCAATTACTCGGGCGGAGAGCCGGTACAGGACAATCGGCGCCTGCCCAACGGCAATGTCCTGTTCTCCGAGACCGGCATCGGGCGGATTTACGAAATGACCCGGGACGGCGGCATTGTCCGCCACTGGTACGTCGCCGGAAAATGGCGGGACAAGGAGCCGCCCGATGGCGGCATCCCCATCGGCCTTCCCCTCACCCATCACGCCATCAACATGCTGGGCAACGGCAACCTGCTTCTGATGTCCGCCGAAGTCCGTTCCTTCGACGACTGGCCGGGCAGCGAGACGGATCCCGGCGCGCCCGCCGAAACCGCGAATGTGGTCGGCGACGTAATTTGCGAGGTGACTCCCGGCGGCGCCGTCGTCAATCGATGGCGCATCCTGGATATGCTGGATCCCTACCGGATGTGCTACGGCTCCCGGTCGGGCTACTGGCGCAGCCGCGGCTTCGCCGACTCCTTCGACTGGTGCCATGCCAACGGCACCGCCGAAGATCCCAGGGACGGCGGAATTCTCGTATCCCTTCGGACCCAGGACTGCATCATCAAATTCGACCGGGCCTCGGGCGGCCTCATGTGGATTCTCGGCACCCACGACAACTGGCGGCCGCCATGGTCCGAAAAACTGCTCGAGCCCGTCGGCGACGTGGGCTGGCAGTTCCATCAGCACGACTGCTCGGTGACGCCGTCGGGCACGGTCATGTGTTTCGACAACGGGAACCACCGGGCGACGCCGTTCAATCCCGGCATCCCGCCGGAAGAAAATACCAGCCGCGCGGTCGAGTTCCGGGTCGACGAGGATGCCATGACCGTCGAACAGGTCTGGTCCTATGGCGACGCGCCCGGCGAGCGGCTTTACGCCACCTACCAATGCGGCGCGGTTCGGCTGCCCGAGACGGGCAACACGTTCATCACCTACGGCGGGATCGTCACCAAGGACGGCGTTCCCCACATGGATGTCGAAACCGGATTTTGCCGGGCCCGGCTGATCGAAGTCACGCCGGGCAACGAAATCGTCTTCGACATGTGGATCGAGGATACCGGGTCCGACCCGATGCCGCTGTCGGCGTTTCGCGCCGAGCATTATCCGGAGGCCTAGCCGCCATCTTTCTTTGAGCAACCGGATAGATGGGTGACACTATAGACCGGTTACATGGGTAACAGTGTTTATGGTTTGTTTTGCTTCCGTGCGTCCCGGCCGGGCTGCCCGGAAGCGGTGAAGTTTCTTGGTCTTGTGGTCGATGATGCCTAGGTCGATGTCGAAGAAGCGCACGATCCAGTGGCCGCTTTCGGTCTCGGCGATGCCGACGGTTTCGCCCGCCAGGGGTTCGGCGATGAACACCAGATCCCCGCCCCACTTGATCGAGCCGTCGGTGCGCACCCGGCGCACAGTGCGCGCCCCCGGAACACAGTCCTCCACCCTCGCGGGTCGGATAATCCGAGCATCCGCAGGCACCCGTTCGGATCGTCGGACGTGGCCAAGGGGGCCTCCCGCGTTCGGTTGACAGCGCTCGCGTTGTGCCGAGCCGCCGGTGTGGCTGGACAGATGAACTCACATTTATCAAAACGACATTAAATTGCCCCCGTTTTATACGGACATTTTGCATAAATTCGGGCAAAATCAAGAAATGGCGGATTCGTCCATGCCGCCGATGGGGGGCTGCGAACCGAGGAGATATAGTCCATGACGCCGGCAACATATCTGCCTGCATTTGCGGCAGTTTTCTGCCTCGCTTTCGGCGGCAGCGCCTTGGCGGATCCCAGAGGGGTCTGGCGCACGCCCGGCGGCAAATCCCATGTCGAGATCGCGCCGTGCGACGACAAGCTGTGCGGCCGGATCGTCTGGCTCAAGGAGCCGAACAACGAGAAGGGCCTGCCGAAGTGGGACGCGGAGAACAGCGACGAATCGCTGCGCTCCCGGCCGATCCTGGGACTGCCGCTGCTAACCGGTTTCCCGCAGGAGCCGGACGACGGCGCGTGGCGCGGCGGCGAGATCTACAATCCCGAAGACGGCAAGACCTACAGATCGGTTCTCGAGCCCAAGGGCGCCGACCTCCTGGAGGTCAACGGCTGTGTGTTCATCTTCTGCAAAACGCAGGAATGGAAGCGGGTGAAGTGACGGTCCGCCCGATCTGGACCGGCGGGCGCAAATCGGCCTTCGGCTGGGCGCTCTAAGACTGGGCGAACTCGCCGTTCACCACCGTCGTCACGACCTTCATCTTCGCGGCCTATTTCGCCGCCGCCATCGCGCCGGACAAGACGACCGGCGCCTCCCAATGGGCGTTCACCCAGGGCGCGCCCGCCTTCGCCATCGCGGTTCTCAGCCCGATCCTCGGCGGGATCGTCACCAAGGACGGCGTTCCCCACATGGATGTCGAAACCGGATTTTGCCGGGCCCGGCTGATCGAAGTCACGCCGGGCAACGAAATCGTCTTCGACATGTGGATCGAGGATACCGGGTCCAACCCGATGCCGCTGTCGGCGTTTCGCGCCGAGCATTATCCGGAGGCCTAAATCCCGCCGGGGATTTCGTCCGCACATCGGCCACGGGTGTCAATCGCCGCCGAGCCCTCTGCCTGGCCGGCGAATTTCGCTTTATATCAGCGATAGCAAATAGGCATATATGCGCTGCCCGCCGGGCAAGTTACATGTCGGCAAATCATGACCCCTGGAGGCCCCCCGCTCATGGGCAAGACCAAGAACATTCTGTTCATCATGTGTGACCAGTTGCGCTACGACTATCTGTCCTGCGCCGGTCACCCGCGGCTTGAAACACCCAACATCGATGCCCTGGCGGCAAAAGGCGTGCGGTTTACCCGTGCCTATTGTCAGGCCCCGGTCTGCGGCGGCTCGCGCATGTCGTTCTATACCGGGCGCTACGCCTTCACCCACGGCGCGGTGTGGAACGGCGTCCCCCTGTCGGTCGATGAATTGACCATCGGCGACTACCTGCGCCCGCTGGGCCACCGGGTGGCGCTGGTCGGCAAGACCCATATGGTTGCCGACCGTGGCGGGATGGAGCGCCTCAAGATCGACCGCAACTCCATCGAGGGCGTGCTGGTCGCCGAATGCGGCTTCGAGCCCTACGAGCGGGACGACGGCCTGTGGGGCACCGCCGAGATAGCGCCGGAAAATCTCGCCTACAACAACTGGATGCGGGAACAGGGCTACGACGGCCCAAATCCCTGGCACGACTTCGCCAACTCGGCCGAGGGGCCCGACGGCGAGATCCTCTCGGGCTGGCATCTGCGCAACAGCAGGTATCCGGCAAGGGTGAAGGAAGAGCACTCCGAAACCGCCTATATGACCGGCCGCGCCATGCAGTTCATCGAAGAATGCGGCGACGGCCCGTGGACCATGCATCTCAGCTATATCAAGCCCCACTGGCCCTATATCGCGCCCGCGCCGTACCACGACATGTTCGGGGGCAACGACATACTGCCCGCCAACCGTCACCCGAAGGAACTGGAGACCGACCACCCGGTCTATCGGACCTATCACCGGCGCGAGGATTGCCGGGCCTTTTCCCGGGATGAAGTGCGGGAAACGGTCATCCCCGCCTACATGGGGCTGATCAAGCAGATCGACGATCACCTGGGCCGGCTGTTCGCCTTCATGGAAGAGAACGGCCGGATGGACGACACCATGATCGTTTTCACGTCGGACCACGGCGATTACCTCGGCGACCACTGGCTCGGCGAGAAGGAGCTGTTTCACGAGGAGAGTATCCGGCTGCCGTTCATAATCTACGATCCGGATCCGGCATCCGACGCAACCCGCGGCACCGTCGATGACAGGTTCATCGAAAGCATCGACCTCGTCCCCACCTTTATCGAAGTGGCGGGCGGCACGGTTCCCGAACACGTGGTGGAGGGCAAATCATTGCTGCCCATCCTGCATGGGGAGCAGCCCGGCGATTGGCGGGACTATGTCATCTGCGAATCGGAATTCGCCTCGCGGATAGACCTCGGGGCGCTCGGCATGGCCGCCCGCGAAGCACGCGCCATCATGATCCGCACCGGCAAGTGGAAGTACATCCACCACCTGAAGTTCCGCCCGGAACTTTACGACCTCGAGGACGATCCCAACGAGTTCACCGACCTCGGCGCCGACCCGGCTTATGAGGAAATCCGGAGCCGGATGCGGGAGACGCTGACGGAGAACTTCCTCGCCCGGAATTTCCGCACCACCGTCGGCGAGGAACCGCTCGCCCGGCGCGCTCACGCGGTCTACCACCCGCCGGAAAAGCGGCGCGTCTACATCGGGGTCTGGTAGCCGGCTTCCAAACGCACAGGCTGACCTTGCGCGGCCGCGCACAGATCGATCTTGCGCGACTGCGCACAAAAAGGTGTTTTGCCGGACCGCCGCCCGGTTGTTATGACCGCCCGATGGTCAGACTGCTTGCGGCAATGGTGATCCTCCTGGGCTCGAGCCTGCCGGCCGAGGCCCAGATCAGGGGCGCCCAGCCCTTCGGCTACGTTTCGGGCGAAACCTTCCTGAGCTACCCGCCGGCGCGCCGCGAGGACTACGTTGCCGGGCTGGCGGACCAGCTGGTTTCCCTCCATCAGGCCCGATTGGCCGACGGCTTCCGCTGGTTTGAGAACTGCGTGCGGCGCCGGAACCCCGCCGACCTGTCGCGGATGCTGGCCGATTTCCTGAACGAGAACGACGCCCGCAAGCCCGAGCCCGCCGCTAATAATTTCATTTGGGCGGCGGCAAAGGGGTGCACCCCGCCGGCACGGCGCTGAAGGACGACCGGCGCCCGGCATCCGCATGATCAGCGCGACGACATGACGGCTGCTTGCCCCACGGAGGCAATACGTATTATGATTCAATCGCTTAAGAGAGGTTGACGTGTCCGAAAACCAGCCAAAACGGATCGTGGTAGGCATGACCGGCGCCAGCGGGGCGATAATCGGCGTCCGGCTGCTGGAGGCGCTCGCCCGCTCCGAGGTGGAAACCCACCTGGTGGTCAGCAAATGGGCCCAACAGACACTGGAGCACGAGACCGGCCATACGGTCGCCGATCTCCGGGACCTGGCCGACGTCTATCACGGCCCCGGCGACATGGGCGCCAAGGTCTCGTCGGGCTCCTTCGTCACCGACGGCATGATCGTCGCCCCCTGCTCGGCGCGCTCGGTCGCGGCCATCGCCAACGGGTTCGGCGAACACCTCGTTCACCGGGCCGCGGACGTGATCCTCAAGGAGCGCCGGAAACTGGTCCTGATGGTGCGCGAGTCGCCGTTCAACGAAATCCACCTCGAAAACATGCTCAAACTGGCGCGCATGGGGGTCTGCATCCTGCCGCCCGTTCCGGCATTCTATAACCACCCCGAAACGCTGGACGATGTGGTCGGGCATTTCGTCGCCCGCGCTCTCGACCAGATCGGCGTGCCGGCCGAATTCGCCAAACGCTGGGACGGCGACATGCGCAACCGGAACCCGAAGGTCGAACAGATCAAGTAGTTCCCATTGCCGCCAAGGCGCTTTTTGCTTACGCTTCATGTTCCCTCATCGAGGAGGTGCGCGAATGTCCACCGCCCGTCTATGGAGCATCGCCGGCGTCGCCGTCGCCGCCGGGCTTGTTGCCGGCAGCGGGCTCGGCCCCCCGGGCAACGATCCCCACGAGACCTATCTCGACTGCCTCACGGGCAGCTACGAGGTCAGCCAGCTCAGCGGCGGCCAAATGATCATGGAGGCGTACGCCAAGTGCCGAACGGCCGAGACCGGGTACGCGGCATATCTCAACGGCCAAGACATCTCCGGGCCGCGTCTCCTGGAGGTCGTCGCCCGGGTAAATGAAGCGGCCTTCGCCCGTTACCGCGGTCTCGAACTGCACGAAACCAGGGGATGCTTCGACCGGGCCCGCGCGGGCCTGCCGGTGTCATAATCCGGCAGGGGAATCCAGGCCGTGCGCGGGAAAATTACCGGATTGGCCCTCAGACACCTGGCAACAGCCGGCTATGTCGTCGGGGTGATGGGCATCATTCTTCTGGTGCTCGAAGTCGGCAAGGGCATGCAACTCCACCCCTATATCCAAAATCCCCTGATCTCCTATGGCGGCGCTATCGAGGTCGGCGCCCTGACCGTACTGGCGTTCCTGGCCGCCCGGCTGATCGACCGGGCCTCCAAGAAAATCTATCCCCGGCTGGACCGCGCCCGCGGCTGGGGCGAGCTGGTGGAGTAGGTTCCGGCACGAATAACGTCTGACAAGGAGTCCCCAACATGCGGCTTGAAGGATCGTGCCTTTGCGGCGCCGTGAAGTTTTCCTGCATCTCCCGCACGCCCTATGCGGTCAACCGGTGCTATTGCTCCATCTGCCGGAAGGCGGCGGGCGGCGGCGGCTATTCCATCAACATCATGGGCGAATACGACACGCTGGACATCGAAGGCGAGGAAAATCTCAAGCTCTACCGGCACGACAACAACGACCGGAACTCATACGCGGAAGACGGCCGCAACGCCGGCGGCCGGTACTTCTGCACCCAGTGCGGAACCGTCATGTGGAACCACAACCCCCGGCACGGCCAGTGGTTTTACCCCATCGCCGGCGTGATCGACACGCCGCTGCCGGTCCCGCCCGAGCAAAAGCACTTCATGCTCGCCCACAAACCGGATTGGGTGCTGATCCCCGACGAGGACGAGGCAAATCCGCGGTTCGATCATTATCCGGATGAAGGGATCGAGGACTGGCACAAGTCACGGGGGCTCTACGACGAGAGCGGCGATTAGGACGATTGCCGGCGGCTACTCCGCGGCGGCCTTCGCGCCCGCCAGGCCCGGCATGTCGAAGCCGCGGGCCAACAGGGCGTCGATGGTCCTTGACGCTTTTTCCGCATCCAGCGGCATAAGCGGCGGGCGGGTAAGAGCCCAGCCGGGATCGCCGGCGAAATGGGCGACGCAGGCCTTGAGCGCCGGGATCGCCGCATATTCGACGAATATGGCGCGCACTGCGTCCAGGTCGGCCTGGCGGTCTTCGGCGTCATCGTCCCGCCAGCGTTCATACAGCTCGCGGATCGCCACCGGATTGACATTGGCGGTCGCCGAAATACATCCGGCGCCGCCGTTTCGCATGTTGGCGAGCAGGAAGGATTCGGAGCCCACGAAGATGCGGAAATCGTCGAATTTCGCATCGAGCATGGCCTTGGTGTTGTCCCATTCGCCCGACGAATCCTTGATGCCCACGACGGTCTCGGGATAGGCCTTCAACAGCCGCTCGATAAGGCTCAGGCTGATGGGCGTCTGGGACATGGGCGGAATATGGTAGAGGTAGATTTTGAGGCCGGCGGACCCGACCTGCTGGATGACCGCGTCGTAGGCGGCGTAGAGACCGTCGTCGCCGACATTCTTGTAGTAGAACGGCGGCAGCATCAGGACGCCGCCGCAACCCAGCTCCGCCGCCTTGGCGGACAGCGCCGCGGTATCCGCAATGGCGCAGGTCCCGGTCCCCGGCATCATGGAGGCGGCGGGAATCCCGGCGGCGACCAGCCTGTCGAGGATGTCGCTCTTCTCGGCCACGGACAGGGAGTTGCCCTCGCTGGTGGTGCCGAACGGCGCGAGATTGCAGTTGCGTTCGAGCAGCCACTTGCCGTGGCCGATCAGCCGGTCCACGTCGGGCGACAGGTCCTCGCCAAACGGCGTCAAGACCGGCGACAGAAGTCCGGAAAAGCGCTCAACCTTTGCCATCACGCGCACTCCTTGAAAATAAACACCCGAAATTCGGCGCGACTATAGCAGACCTGTACCGTGGGTCGATGCCCGGGCCATGATGCGATTATTGTTATGTTATCGTCATGCCCGGACTTGATCCGGGCATCCACGCCTTGGGGGGCGGCGCACACGTGGATGGCCGGGTCAAGCCCACTGGTGTCCGGTTTAAATATGTGGACAGGCTGCACGGTGTTGATTCTACTTGTTTCCAAGCGTTTTGCGACAATTTGGACACAAGAAAGGACCAGCACCGTGCGGCACCAGAATAG
>JAJECC010000117.1 GCA_022822205.1 Rhodospirillales bacterium
CGAATTCAGCGACGAGACCATCTATGACGGGTTGAGCTTTTCCGTAAAGCCCGGCGAATTTCTGTGTATTCTGGGCCCCAGCGGCTGCGGCAAATCCACGTCCCTTCGCCTGATGGGCAATCTCTTGGAGGCCCAGGGAGGAGAGGTCTCGATCGAAGGCCTGCCTCCTGAATTGGGCTGGAACAAGCTCGCATATGTGTTCCAGTCTCCCCGGCTGGTACCCTGGCGCTCGGCGCTGGGCAATGTCCTCCTCGGTATGGAACTCCGGTTTGAAAAACAAACCAAGTCCGAGCGGGAAGAAACGGCGCGGCGGCTCCTCAACATGGTCGGCCTGCAGAACGATATGGAGAAATACCCGGCCATGCTGTCCGGCGGCGAACGCCAGCGGGTGGCCATCGCCCGGGCGCTCTCGGTCGATCCCGACATTATTCTGATGGACGAGCCTTTCTCCGCCCTGGACCTCAACACGAGGTGGCGCATGCGGAGCGAAATCATCCGAATTTGGCGGGAAACCCAAAAGACCGTCATCTTCGTGACCCACGACGTGGACGAGGCACTTGTTCTGGCGGACCGGATTTTGCTGCTCTCCAACAAACCGACCAAAGCCTTGGAAACCATCGTGCTCGACCAGCCCCGGCCCCGGAATATCGAGGAGTCGGAGAGCCTGAGCCGGGAGAAAAGCAAGCTGATTTCACTGTTTCGACAGCTTGAGCAACAGGGAGAGCTGGAAACAGCCTAGCCCCACCAACAACCGTTCCAATCATTTGTATGATCACCAACAGGGAAGGAGATCCCATGACTAAGAAGTTTGGACTAGTGAAATTTGCCACCCTGCCGATCGCGCTTGCGGTGGCGGGGCTCATGAGCGTCAGCCCGGCGGGTGCCAAGGACAAAATCACCTATGCCTATCTGGCCGATCCGGCCCTTGAAGGCGTTCTTTACGCCATCAAGAACGGCATCGTGAAGTCCGATAAGATCGAGATCGAAGCCAGTGCGCTGCAAATTCCGGCCCTGATTTCGTCCACCCCGGCCAAGAAATATGACGTCATCATGAATGCCGTGATGGCCATTCCGTTTGCCAAGCGCCGCGGCCTGGATCTGGTTGTTCTGTCATCCGCGCTGCGCTCCGCCAAAGGCCGTCTTGGCGCCGGCATCTGGGTAAAGAAGGATAGCCCCTACAAGACCCTCGCCGACCTCAAAGGCAAGAAGATCGGCAACTATTCGCTCCGTGCGACCGGCACCACCTGGATCCGGATCGCGCTCGCCAAGAAACACGGCGTGAATGTCTCTTATAAGGGCGGCGATATGGAATGGGTGCAAATTCCGGCGCCGGCTCTCCTGTCGGCCCTGGAGACCGGTCGGGTGGAAGCCGCGACACTGATCCATGCCCAGGCTTACTCGGCCCACAAAACCGGGAAGTACCGGGTGCTGGCCTGGACCAACAAGGACATAAAGGAAATGTTCGGCGTGGACAGCGTCTCCGCCGTCAACGTGACCTATCCGGACAAACTCAAGGCGCGGCCGGAAGCGTTCCGCGAGTTTAACCGGATGGTGCATGAGTCCGTACAGTACGCCGTCGCCAATGCAGACAAGGTCGGTGCAGCCATTGCCAAGAGCACGGCCAAGATTGAGCCGGGGTACTTCAAGGCCTGGATTAATGACTATTCCTATTTCCCGGGCGCCATCAGCGCGGAAGATAAGAAGGCCATGACCCTCGTCTGGAGCCAGTCCAAGGACATGGGCATTCTGAAGAAAGTGCCGGATGTGGATAAGGCCATCTGGCAGCATGCCATCAAGGAATAACGACCTAATCTAGTGGCTCGACAATCCGTAACCCCGGCGAAGCGTAAAGCACGCTTCGCCGGGCACATTTTTGTTCTGGGATTTCTCGCGCTCTGGTTTCTCTATAGCTCATTCGTCGAGAGCTATGTGATGCCCGGACCCTGGGCCGTGGTTTCGCGCCTAGGCCTGATGTTCACCGACATCCATGAAGTCGGCCACATGCTCTTTTCCTTCGCCCATATTATTTCCGCCGTCATCATTTCTTTTTTCATCGGTTCATTTCTGGCCTTCTTTGCGCACTATCTCGCCACCTTCGATACCATGGTGCATGGCCGGCTGAGCCCTTTTTTGAATTCCTTTTCCGGCATCGGCTGGACGTTTCTCGCCATCATCTGGTTTGGCATATCCGACGTGACCGTCGTGTTCGTCATCTCCATGGTGCTGATCCCGTTCGCCATCATCAATATGCGCGAAGCCCTCATTAATTTGGATAAGGAGCGGATCGAAATGTCGGTCAGCTTCACCCGGTCCGGCTGGCGGCGGTTCCGACTTGTGATACTGCCGTCTCTTTATCCATTTATCTTTGCCACAATCCGCATCAGCTTCGGTGTCGCCTGGAAGGTGGCGCTGACGGCGGAACTGTTTGGCGGGAACACAGGACTCGGGTACATGCTCAATCTGGCTCGCCAGGATTTTGACATGCCCCTGGTCCTGGCCGTCATCCTGGTCATCATCGCATTCGTCTACTCCACTGACCGCTGGGTGTTCGCCCCCATCCAGGCCCATCTTGCGAGGCATCATGGAACAGGTTGAGGCACGCCGGGACACGCCACAGCTGCCCGTGTGGAAGCGGGTGGTCTCTCGCCTGTCCGCCGAAGGGCTTGTTGTCCTGGCCGTCGGTGTCTGGTGGCTGCTTTCCCTGGAACTGCCGGAAATCATCATGCCCAAACCGACGGTGGTGGCGCAGCAAATTTGGGTCTTCTTCAGCGATATGAACTACGTCAGCCATGTGGCGGCCAGCACCGTCCGGGTGGTCCTGGGCGTGATCATTGCGGTGACCCTGGGCTCGCTCTTGGCGCTGATCCCCCATTGGGTACCGGTAATGGATGTCATCGTGCATGAACGCATCAAGCCGTTCTTCAATTCCTTCCCGTCGGTGGGCTGGGCGATTTTGGCGATCATCTGGTTCGGCCCGTCCGACGGCACCATCGTTTTTATCATCGTTATGATCTTAACCCCGTTCTGCCTGGTGAACGTGTCGGAGGGACTCAAGGAAATTGACCACGAAGTGCTGGAAATGGCGCGGAGCTTTACCCGGCGGCCCATCGTCATCCTGTTCAAGGTGACATTGCCGTTGCTGATGCCCTACATCATCTCCGCCGTCCGTATTGCATATGGGGTGGGCTGGAAAATCGCCTTGGTGGCCGAGCTCTTCGGCACTGAAAGCGGCCTTGGCTTCCTTTTGCAGCAGGCACAATCCGTGGCCGACGCGGCGACGGTATTCGCCACCTGCCTCGTCATCGTGATCATATTCTGGATCGGGGAAAAAACCGTGATCGATCCCCTCTCCCGGAAGTTCGCGTTGGAACGGTCCGGGACCTAACCGGTATGTCAGGTGCAATCGCCGAGACCCGCGACGGCCCCGTCCAAGGCCATCACAACGGCCGCTGTTATTATTTCGGCGGCATCCCTTTTGCCGGGACCACGGCGGGACCCAACCGGTTTAGGCCGCCTCAACCGGTCGAGCCCTGGACAGAGCTGCGGTCCGCGGTCTATCCCGGCCCCGTTGTCAATCAGAACCCGACTAGGTTCGAACCGTTCCTGGGTCCCGACCCCCAACCTCAGTCGGAAGACGGCCTTAACCTCTCCGTCTGGACGCCCGGCGCGGACGGGGCCAAACGGCCGGTCTATGTCTGGATCCACGGCGGGGCTTATATCTCCGGCTCCGGCTCCTTTCCCCTCTATGACGGCTCTTCCTTCGCGGCGAACGGCGGCATCGTGTGTGTCGGCATCAATTATAGATTGGGGGAACGGGGCTACCTGCACTTGGCCCATCTGGATGACGGCTACGCGGGTTCGGGGAACAATGGCCTCCGCGACCAAATCGCGGCGCTGGAGTGGGTGCGGGATAATATCGCGGCCTTTGGCGGTGATCCGGATCAGGTGACGGTCGGGGGACAGTCCGCCGGTGGCGGGGCCATCACCGGCCTCCTCATGATGCCCCAAGCCAAAGGGCTGTTTCACCGGGCCATCATCCAAAGCATTTCCTTGATGAGCTTCCGCGATGAGGCGCAGGCAGAGGCCACGACGGAAACATTCCTGGAAGCTGCCGGCGTGCCGGATGTTCCCGCACTGGAGCGCGCGCCCATGGAGACCCTGTTGGCGGCGCAGCGGACAACACTGCGCGCCAAGCCGCCGTGGGAGAAAGCCCAGTTCCAGCCGATGGTCGACGGCGCGGTTTTGACCAAGGATGTCCTCCCCGCCTGCCGGGACGGGGACATGATGGATATTCCGGTCATGGTGGGGATCACATCGGAAGAGTGGAAACCGTTCCAGTTCTTCATGAACGACGAGGACGTCCCCCGCACGGAGGCGTCGCTGACCGCCTTCTTCGACGCTTTGGTCGGGGACGGCGCGGATGTGGCGGCGGCCTACCGGAAGATGACGGGCAAAGGCGAACCGGAATCTCTATTCCAGGCGGCCATGAGCGACTGGCGCTGGCGCCACCCCAATATGCGGTTTCAGGCACTATTGTGCGGGCGGCAGGACGTCTACGCTTACGAGTTCACCTGGACATCGCCCACCAATGACGGCCGCCTAGGCGCGGGGCATTGCGTGGAGCTGCCCTTTTGTTTTCACAACATGGCCACGCCCTCCACGCCGTACCTGATCGGGGACGCCGCGCCGCCCGGGCTCGCGGACGCCATGCATCAGGCTTGGTGCGGTTTCATCCGGGACGGCGCGCCGGCGGACCGGGAAACCTGGCCCCCGTACGATACGGAGCGGCGGGCGACGATGATGTTTGGCGCTGAATGCGAGATTGAGAACAATCCCAGCCGCGACCGGCGCCTCTACTGGGAAGACAGGTTCTAAAGGAGACGAACCATGCCTGAGATTATCACCGAACGGATTTTGGAAAAACCGGCGCTTTGCATCGATCACGCGGGCGAGGGAGAGTTTGTCATCCTCATGCACGGTATTGGCGGCAACCGCACCAACTGGACGGAACAGGTGGCGGCGCTGTCCGAACACTTTCACGTCGCCGCCTGGGACGCGCGTGGTTATGGCGGCAGCGATGACTATGAGGGTGAACTGGATTTCCATGATTTCGCGCATGACCTGGCCCGCGTGCTGGACCATTTCGGCGTGGAAAAAGCCCATGTGAGCGGCCTCTCCATGGGCGGCCGTATCTCCCAGGTGTTCTATAGCCTGTATCCGGAGAGGGTGAAGACCCTGAGCCTGATCGCCACGTTCGCGGGCTTTGACGATTTTTCGGAGGCGGAAAAGCAGAAATTCGTCGATCTCCGCCTCACGCCATTGGTGGAGGGCGGCAAGGAGGTCTCGGATATCGCGCCCGTTGTCGCCAAGACCCTGGTCGGCCCCCACGCGACGGAAGCCCAATATCAGCAGCTTGTCGAGAGTATGAGCAACCTCCACAAGGAGAGCTACATCAAAACCGTCCGTTCCACGACCATGTTCGATCAGAACGAAGCGCTTGAATCCATCCGGGTGCCGACGCTGTTGGTGTTTGGCGAAGACGACAGCCTGACCAGCCCCGAGATCGGCCAGGAGATGGCCTCCAAAATCCGGGATTGCGAATACACGGTGATCCCCCGCGCAGGCCACTTGATCAACCTGGAACAGCCTGAATTGTTTACGGAGCGTTTACTCGAGTTTCTGTTAAGGCACCGGGGCTAGAGGCTTACGCCGTATTCCCCTGACGGCCGACCAGTTCGATGGCCTCCAGGTGGGTGAGTACGTCACCAAATTGCTGAATAAAAGTTTCCAGTGACGCCCGGTGCTCTTCGTCGGAGAGGGCCGCCAGGCAATCGGAGACCATCACGGTGTCGAAGTCCAGCATCATGGCGTCACGGCCGGTGGCTTCGCAGCAAACATTGGTTTTGGTGCCGGCGATGAGGATGCCTTTAATGCCGCGCCCGCGCAAAACCCGTTCCAGTGACGATGATCCCGGAATCAGCGCGCTATACCTGTTTTTGAACAGGTGAATATCGTCGGGATCAACCGTCAGATCATCCCACACCAACGTGTCCGGGCTGCCCGGCGCCAGGCTTTCGATGGTTTTGTCACGCAACTCTTCGGCCACGAACCGGTCAAAAAACCCGTTCCAGTCGGTGCCCCCGCTCACCCGGCTATTCGCGTGAGTCACCCAGATCACCGTCGCCCCTTTTTTACGCAAGGCGCCGGCGAGTGTGTTTATGTTGTCCACAATGCCCCGGGAGGCGGGGACCTCGGCCGGACTGTCCGGTGCTACAAATGTCGGCTGCATATCAATGACGACCAACGCGGTCTCATTAGGAGCGAAACTGTCGAAAATATGGTGGCGCCCCCGGCGTGCAAGGACGCGATCAATGATTTCCTGGCGCACGGAGACGCTATGCATGTTGTCCCGGCCCTTCCCTGAGCACCAATCCTCCCACTGTATGAGAGTAGCGCCAACTATCAAGTCCCGCGGTACTTTCCCGTCCGTCCGCTTCCGGCTGAGGACGTTGATAAAGTCTTTGGCGTCTCGTCAATGACGTCGTGATTCGTTATTCCGCGTTGATCTCAGGAGGCCATTGCAACCGGGTCGAGCAGTCCGTGCCAGGGTTCCCAAACGCCCCCAAACCTGCGGGTCGGCAATGCCCCGATATTGGCTGTGGTTCCGGCACCAACCACGTTGAACGGCAAGGCGCCCTATAATTTCCGGCGATAGTCGGAAATCAACTGCCGCAACTCCACAATTTCCGTTTCATGGAGGGCTTTTAGACTTTCCCAGCGGTCGTCGGTCATGGTGTCCTGGCGCCATGTGGTCATCGACATGACGCAGGCGCTGTCATTGCTTTCCAGGAGATCGGCGGTTTTGACCTGAATGACAATTCGAGGCACGAGCTTGTCGCGGCGTGATCCGATGTGGAAATGGACAGTATGATGCTCCGCATCCAATTCGATCTTTGCAAATATGGGCGCGCCGTTTGCTTCGGAATACCCTTCGACCAAGCCATCTTCGTGTACGATTGTGTCCCCCATTCCAACGGCCCAATGGCTTAGTTTGTGGGGATCCGTCAGAAAGGCTTCAATGATCGCAACCGGGCAGGTCAGCCGGGTCGAGCAAATATGGGCATGTTGATCGGTCACCGCCGGCCGTCCACGGCTGTAACGACGAGAATCTCCGCGGGTTCGCCGCCGGAGGAAACATAGGCATGGGCCATGTTGCCGTCGAAATACATGCTGTCACCCTGTTCAAGCAATGTCGGCGTATAGAATTCCGTGTGGATTACGACCTGGCCCGACAGCACATAAAGGAACTCTTCGCCTTCGTGGGCGCTGAGTCCACCGGCCTCCTCGAGTGACGCGGCTGTCACCCGATTGAGGCTTGGGACCATTTTCTTTGCTGAAAGTTCGGCGCCCAGGAGTTCGAGATCGTAACGTGCCGTTGACTCCTTTTCTCCTTGTCCCCGCCTGGTGACCGACCGCATGCCTTTGGAAATTGACACGGCGTCGGGGCGGAAGAAAGCGACCACGTCCACATCGAGAACACGCGCGAGGATATAGAGATTGTTGGCGTTGAGCGGCGATATGCCATTTTCCGCACGGGACAGCGTTGCCTCCGAGATGGATGTCATTTCGCTGAGCCGCGCAAGCGTCAGGCCCCTCGATTTCCGGAATTGGGATAGCCGCTCCCCGATTTGCAGGTTTTCGGCTTCTTCGCCAAGGGCGGCGGATTGTTCGAGAGGATCAGGCATCATGATTTCATCGCTACGCGTTCAACCGGAAAATCCGTAGTCCTTTTTTGCGCCGTCTTCGGTTATGTATCCGGCCTCCAAGTCCGATTGTATCCGCGCCGGCTGCCGGTCGTGAGGATTGCCCAGGCCGCCGCCACCCGGAAGCTCGACGATAAACCGCTCGCCCTGCGGTATCGTATGAACGGCCTTGTCGGTGAATTCCTTGCCGGAAGCCAGCCGCGCGGCGCCGGTGATCCCCGGGCGGCCGCCGTCCCGTCCGCGGGCGGGGTTGCGCATCCGGTCGAACGTGGCCGCCGAGACCGTAAAAGGGTGGTCTTCCGTGTTGCCGACTTCTATGACCTGTCCGAGCCCGCCCCTGAAAGCGCCGGGCCCGCCGGAGTCCGGGAGAAATTCCTTTCGCCAGAAAACCAGGGGCGATTCGGTCTCGGTCACCTCAACGGGAATGGCCCCGACGCCGCTTGGAAAAGCGGTCACTGACAGGCCGTCTTTACCGGGCCTGGCGCCGACGCCGCCCATACCTACATTCATCACGTTGAAGACGGACGAATTGGCGCCGGCGCCGCCGGCGGAATTTGACCCGGCGTTGGCAAAGGGGAGAACCCAGATGCTCCCGGCGCTTTCGGCGGGAATTTGACCCTCCAGAGCACTTGAAAGACAGCCGAACGCTATATCGGGCAGCATTTGGCCGATGACGTGGCGCGCCGTGACGGGGCTGGGGTGAACCGGGTGAACGGCCGAGCCTTCCTCCGCCACCGCCCGGAACACGCTCAACGAGCCATGGTTGTTGGGCACCGACGGTGCGATGATGCATTTGAGGCCGAAACAGGTATAGGCCTCCGTATAGCAGAGCGGTGAGTTGATGCCGTAGGCCGACGCCCGCGATGTTCCGTGGTAGTCGATAACGATTTCCTCATCGGCAACCTTCATCTCGGCCCTGATGAACACCGGCTCGTCGTAGCCGTCCAATTCCATGTCCGTCCGGTAACTGCCGTTCGGAACGGCGCCGATGGCGTTAATCATGGCGTCCCGTGAATTGTCGATGATGAAATCCGCGAGCGGTGCGATCGATTTGAGACCGAACTCGGCCATCATGTCCCGGAGGCGCGCCTCGCCGGTATCGTTGCAGCTGACCAAGGACAGAATATCCCCTTTGACCTCTACCGGGTTGCGGCTGTTGGCCAGCAATATGGAAAAGAAGTCTTCGTTCAGCTGCCCCCGATCCCGAAGCTTCATATGAGGAATTGCGATGCCTTCCTCGTAGATCGACCGGGCTTCGGCGGTGAATCCGCGTCCGCCGACATCGATGACATGGCAGGTGGAAGCAAAAAGCGCGACCGGCTCATCGCCGGCAAAAGCCGGAGAGACGACCACGAAATCGAATAGATGCCCTGTCCCGAGCCAGGGGTCATTGGTGACGTAGACATCTCCCCGCTTCATCCCGGCGACGGGAAAGCGCGCCAAAAAATGGTCCACGGCCCGGGCCATCGTATTCACATGGCCTGGTGTGCCGGTAACCGCCTGCGCGATCATGCGTCCTTCCAGGTCGTAAATGCCGGCGGACAGGTCACCGGCCTCCCGCACGACGGACCCGAAGGCGGTGCGCAATATGGTCTGGGCCTGTTCCTCGACGACCGCGATCAGGCGGTTCCACATGACCTGCTGGTGTATTATTTCAAGGGCGTTGGCGGAATGGTTGGCGTTCATGGTCTAGGCGCTCCCGCCGCCCCGGTTTTCCATAACAATATAGTCGAAGGAATTTATCGAAGCCGTGAATTGGGCCGGAACGATCGTGGACGTTTCGTCCTCGGCAATGACCGCCGGTCCCGTGATCTCCGCGCCCGGTTGAAGATCGAAGCGCCAATAGACCGGATAGTCGGCCATTTCCGCGAGGCCAGGGTCGTATATGTGACGGCTCCCGTTGAGCCGCTCCATCGGTATGGCGGCCGGATTTCGCGCCTGGGCGGGATCGTCCGATTCCGTCGCGACCGTGACCGACCACGACACGCTTTGGATGTCCAAATTATCAATGGTGAGGCCGTAAATTTCCCGGTAGTGATCTTCGAAACGTGCCTTGAGGGTTGCGGCGTCAGCCTGGACCAAAGGCCGGTCATCCAATGGAATTCGCAAATCATGGCCCTGGCCGACATAGCGGAGTTCGACAATTCGAGTGGTAACGAGGGGTCGGGCGCCGGCACCTTCCCGGACGACGCCCAGGGCCTCCTCCTGCATATCATCCAGCATCGAGTTGAGGCTTCCGGCATCGAAATCGGAGAAATTCACCGCCCGGGAACGCACCACCTCGTAAGACAGGGGTGCCAGCAGAAATCCGATTGCCGAACCCACTCCTGCCCCTTTTGGAATGACGACTTTCCCGATTCCCAGTTTCTGCGCCAGACGGCCGGCATGCAGCGGCGCCCCGCCGCCGAAGGCCACCATGGTGTGACGTCCGATAACCTTGCCCCGTTCAATGGCATGAACCCGGGCGGCGTTGGCCATGTTCTCCTCAACCATCTCGGTAATGCCCACGGCCGGCCAAAAATCCTCCAGGCCAAGCTTATCCCCAATGTCCCGCGTCAGGACGGCATTTGATTTTTCCGGTACCAGGGTGATTTTTCCGCCGGCAAAATTATCAGGATCAAGCTTCCCGAGGACGAGATTTGCATCGGTCACCGTGGCATTGTCTCCACCGAGGCCATAACAGGCCGGGCCCGGTTCGGAGCCGGCGCTGGACGGGCCGACATTGATCCGGCCCATGTCATCGACCTGCGCGATCGATCCGCCGCCGGCGCCGATTTCAACCATTTCGATGACGGGAATTCGCACCGGCAGGCCGCTGCCTTTTGAATCTCGATACATTCGCGCGACCTCGAACGACCGGGAGCGTTCCGGATCGCCGCCTTCGATAAGACAGATTTTGGCCGTGGTTCCGCCCATATCAAAGGAGAGGGCGTTATCGATTCCGCACTCCCGGGCCACATGTCCAGCCAGCATGGCGCCGCCCGCAGGGCCGGATTCCACCAGGCGAATGGGATATTTGGCGGCATTGTCCAAGGTAGTCAGCCCGCCGCCGGACATCATGAGATAGAGCGGGCAATTCACGCCGCGTTCGTCGAGCATGTTTTGGAGCCGGTGAAGATAGCCGGACATCAGCGGGCGGACATACGCATTGGCGCAGGTAGTCGAGAACCGTTCGTATTCGCGAATTTCAGGGCAAACCTCACTGGACAGGCAAACGGTCACGCCGGGAAGTTCCTCGTGGAGAACATCGCGAATGGCCTGTTCATGGGCGGGATAGGCATAGGAGTGCATCAATCCGACGGCGACCGCCTCGATCCCGGCCGCCTTCAGGTCCCCGGCAATTTTCTTAACCTGTTCGGCATCCAGCGGCGCTAAAATCCGGCCCCGGCCCGACACCCGTTCCCGGACCGGGATCCGGAGCGGGCGCGGAACCAGGGGATCCGGTTTGTCCATAAAGATGTCGTAGTGCTCGAACCGTTTCTCGAACCCCATTTCCAGGATGTCTCTGAACCCTTCCGTGGTGAGGAACGCCGTACGCGCGCCCTTGCGCTCAATCAAGGCATTGGTTGCCAGGGTGGTGCCGTGCACGAATACGTCGATGCCCCCCGGTGCGACGTCCGCCTCGTCCAGAACCTGTCCGATGCCGGCCATGACACCTTGCTCCGGGGCGCGCGGCGTGGTCAGCACTTTCGTGGTGTGCCGGAAGGACCCTGTTTCCAGAACAATGTCCGTAAACGTTCCGCCAATATCGGCCGCCAATCGGTTGGCCTGTGGTGCCGTCATTGAAATTTTCACGTCTCCTGGCAAGAACGTCTGTTGCAATTTTATTGCGCTATGATAGTAAAGTGAAAGGAAATTGCAAATATGTAATTTCGCGAGTTTTCGAAGAGGATGCACTCTCATGGCTCCGACAAAGCAACTCACGTTGGAGGATTGCCGGGATCTGGACAGCTCGGACACTTTGGCTGCTTACCGGCAGAGGTTTGCTTTCTCCAGCAACGGCAACATAAATTTTGATGCGAATTCCATGGGCGCCATGGCCGTGGACGTACCGGATCGAATTCAAAAACTCCTCACGGACGGCTGGCGGGACAAAAGCCGGCGCGCCTGGACCACGGAAGGCTGGGTTGACCGGCCGCGGGAACTCGGCGCCAAAATCAGTCACATGATCGGCGCGGGGGAGAATGATGTCGTGGTCTGCGACAATACGACTCTCAATTTATACAAGCTCCTCAGCCGCGCCTGGCGGACAAGAGCCGGCGGCAACGTTATCCTGACGGAGGCCCACAATTTTCCGACCGACCTTCACGTCGCTCAGGGCCTGGTTGGGTTCTTGAAAGAACTCGATGTGGATATTCGCCTGGTGGCCGTGGAAACCCGCGAGGAATTGGTGGCGATGATGTCCCCCGAAGTTGCTATCCTCTACCTTACACAAGTGGATTACCGCAGCAGCGAGAGATGGAATCTTGCCGAAATGAACGCTCTCGCCAGATCCAATGATGCGCTGACGGTATGGGACCTGTCTCAATCCTCGGGCGCCCTTGACGTGGACGTGTTGGGCGCCGACACGGATTTTGCCGTCGGCTGCGGTTACAAATATCTATGCGGCGGACCTGGCGGACCGGCGTATCTTTACATCCATCCGCGGCACCAGAAATCTTCCTGGCCGACCATCGCCGGCTGGCTGGGCCATAAGGAGTGGGACAAGTTCTCGACGCAATACGAACCGGCGTCCGATGCGAGAAGCCACCTGACCGGCACGCCCCCGGTTGTCGCAAACGAGATCTTTTCGGCGGCGGCGGACATCTGGCAGGAAGTGGAGCGGACAGACGTTGCCCGAAAACATGAATCGCTGACGGAAACGCTCATTCTATTGCTCGAGCAGGAATGCGGCGCCCTCGGCGTGGAACTGAATTCTCCGCGAGACTACCAACAGCGGGGGGGCCATATTTCGTTCCGCCACGAGGGGGCCGGGCCGGTTAGTGAAGCCATGGTGGACCACGGTCTGGTAGGCTCATTCCGGTATCCGGATGCAATCCGGTTGGGTATGAGTCCGCTCTACCATAGTCATGAAGACATTTGGAACGCCGTCCAAATCGTGAAAAATGTACTAAGCTCCGAGGTATGGCGTGAGCCCAAATATGAAAAGGTATCCGTATAAGGGAATCAGCCCTCATGTCCGATCGAACCGACCCACCTGAAATTGCCAGATACAAGCCGTTCTACACCGAGTTGGAGAAGGGCCGGAATTACTTGTGGTGCAGTTGCGGCCGGAGCGCGTCACAGCCCTATTGCGACGGAAGCCACAGGGGAACCGGATTTAAGCCTGTTTCCTACACCCCCGCCGACAAGGGTGAAGAAGTTCTTTTCTGCGGCTGCAAGCATACCGGCACGCCTCCCTTCTGCGATGGTTCTCACAACAACCTGTTGCCGGACTACCCTTTGGACGATCCCGGAAGCCCGGAGAACCAAGCCGTACCCGAAGTCGGCCTGACGGGTGACGCCCGCGCCGTTCTCAATGGCGGATGCTATGTATTCTCGCCCGGCAAGGCTGCGCTGCGGGAATTCGAAAACCTGAAATATTGCGCCGTCATCGGACCGGATTTCGGCGCCATTTACCAATCCCAGTTTTATTTTGAAGTCTCTGCCGGGCAGTCACCGGTGATCTCTTTCGGAGACCGGGAGGTTGTCTTGTTCATCTCGGCGGGCGAAGCTGAAATTTGCATCTCCGGCAAGACGTTTTATGCGCCGCCGCATTCGGGCGCGTATATCCGGCAAGGGGAAGCTTTCCGCGTCACCCCGGAACCCGGCGAGCCCGTCAAGTTTTTGGCCTCGGCCTGTCCGCGGGCCGATGCACCGGAGTGGCTCGAGGACATGCCGGACAATTTTGATCGGGCGGAACCGGACAGAGTCGTTCCCCTCGATCCCTCCCAGCGCCAGGGGATGGCCGACCGCTATTTTCAGATGCTGGTGGACAAGGCCGTGGGCTCGAACGTCGTAACGCAGTTCATTGGGCATATTCCCCTATCCAAGGCGGAACCCCATCGTCATCTCTATGAAGAGGCCCTGATCATCCTCTCCGGACAAGGCTGCATGTGGACGGAAAATCTGAAGACCCCGGTCCGCGCGGGCGACGTCATATTCCTGCCGCGCAAACAAATTCACTCCCTCGAGGCCACAAATGAAGACGGCATGCTGGTTGTGGGCACCATCTATCCCGGGGACAATCCCGCGATCAACTACTAGCAACATGCGGGAGAATTAGTACCCGGATACGGCTCCCGCCTCCAATCCGGCTCCGGCCATGACGTGTTTGTCGTTCGGGAGGTATTGCATTATACTTGTCTAAGCTTGTCTAAATTCGATTGGGTGTCATGAAATTCAGCGATCAAAATGTTGCCTTTCTGGACCGTCCCGGGTCCCGCTATGAAAATGTTAAAGCCTATATTCTGGACAAAATAAATTCCGGGACCTGGCTGCCCACGCAGCGGGTTCCTTCCGAAACGGAATTGGTCAAGGAATTGGGCGTTTCCCGGATGACGGTACACCGCGCAATGCGCGAGCTAACGGAAGAAGGGGTTTTGATGCGGGCCCAGGGAGTCGGCACGTTTGTCGCACGAAACAGGCCGACGTCAGCGCTTATCGAGGTTCGGGATATTGCCGACGAGATCAGGCATCTGGGTCATGAATACGGCAATCGCATAGTCAAAATGGAAGCGGTCAAAGCGCCTCACGATATTGCCCTCGGCATGTCCGTGCCGACCGGCGCGAGTTTATTCCACTCCGTCATGGTGCATCTGGAAAACGGCATTCCGGTCCAATTGGAAAATCGATATGTAAACCCTGAAGTTGCTCCGGATTATCTGGTACAGGATTATTCAAACCGGAGCCCGCACGACTATCTCGTAACCATTCTGCCGGTGACGGAAACGGAGAACGTGATTCACGCCATACATCCCGATGACGTCATGCAGGATCGGCTCGAAATCTCGGAAAACGAGCCCTGTATACTCATTATCAGGCGGAATTGGACGGGCGGTACCGTCGCGACCTACAACAAATTCATATATCCGGGAAGCCGGTTTACCTTAAACAACCGGTATCGACTGGACGAACGGCCCCGGCCGCCCCTCTGATCCTGCTCAACCAAGGTCCTTGGTCAGCCCCGCACGCGGGCGGTGACTTCGATTTCCACCTTACATTCGGGAACCGCAAGGGGCGAGCATACGGTGGTATTGGCCGGACGATTTGGCTCAAGGGTGGACTTCAGCACCTGGGAAACCGCCACAACGTCTTCCGGATCAGGCACATACACCCGAACCCGGACGATATCGGCGAAACCGGCTCCGGCCTCGGACAACGCCCATCCGATCGTGGCCAGGGATTGTTTTGCCTGCTCCCCGGCCGTTTCAGGCAGTTCTCCGGTTTCAAAATTATAGCCGACGGTCCCTGAAACGAATATCCATCCGTCATCCTCTATGACGGCCCGGCTGTAACCGGCCATTTCCTCATATTTGCTTCCCGTCGTTACCGTCCTGCGCCTATTCATCTGAATGCCCGTGACCCGTCGATTTCTATGTACCCTAGTTAAATATAGACAAGTTCAGACAAGTAACATACCATCTTCAATGGTGGGAATGAATAATTTCTAACGAGGTGCCCGGCAGGACCCAATTCCGAGGAGAGGAACACTGCGGGAAGAGGCACGAATTTTACGAATAAGGACCGAGTTTGCGGGCGCCGTCCGGGCCGGTGCGAGCCTCGCCTCTCTCATGCTTGCCGGATTGGCATTTCATACGGCCGGTTTCGGCATGTTCGACGAAGTCTATCAGCGGTCGAGTACGGTCGGCATTGCCGCCGTGGCGGTTATTCTGTTGATGCCGCTGGCGTCAATCTACAAATCCGACAACACCATTAAGCATATTCTCCTGTGGGCCGTGGATATGGTGCTCGTCGCCTTGATGGTTCTCGCGGTCCTTTGGTTTTTTTCGGTCAATGAGGAACTGATTTTCGGGCTCTACACGTTTACGCCAACCGATATGCTGGTCGGGGCCGGCGGCCTTTTCGTGGTGATCGAACTAACCCGTCGGGCGTTCGGCGTTCCATTGGCCATTATTTCCGTCCTGTCGATTATATATGCCCTGTTCGGAAACCAGCTCCCGGGATTTCTGGCCCATGCCGGATATGACGGCGAAACGGTGATGCGGACCCTGTGGTACAGCTTCGACGGTGTTTTCGGATTGCCGGTGACCGTCGTCCTGTCGCTTATTTTCATTTTCATCATTTTCGGCGCCGTCCTCGAAGGAACCGGCGCCGGAGCCATTCTATTGCGGATCGCGTGGCGGGTAACCGGCTCCCTGCGCGGCGGGCCGGCCCATGCGGCCGTCGTCGCCAGTTCGATGTTCGGGACCTTCTCCGGGAGTTCCGCCGCCAATGTCGTGGGCACCGGCGTGTTTACAATTCCCATGATCAAGCAAAGGGGTTTTTCAAACGCCTTTGCCGGCGGTGTGGAGGCCTCGGCCTCCACGGGCGGGCAATTTACGCCGCCGGTCATGGGTGCGGCCGCTTTCATGATCGCTGATCTGACGGGCGTCGGGTACATCAATATCGCACTGGCCGCCTTGATTCCGGCCATGTTCTACTATGCCAGCCTGTTCAGCGCCGTCTCGGTCGAAGCGGCCCGGCTGGGCATTGAACCCGTTCCCGCGGAAGAACGGCAAAAACTCAGCCGGCAGGACATCTACCTGTCCTCCATTTTTATTATTCCGATCCTAACCATCATCTTCGTCCTGGTTTCCGGACGAAGCGCGGCGTCGGCAGGCTTCTGGGCGACGATCGTCGCCGCGGCGCTCGGATTTCTCCATCCGGATTTCAGAAAAAATCCAAGCAAACTGATTATTTCGCTGATTCGGGGCGGTGAACAATGTGCCAAGATCATGGTGGCCGTCGCGGCCGTCGGCATTGTCATCGGCGCGGTGAATCAAACCGGCCTGGGACTTCGGTTTTCGCTTCTGGTCCTGAAACTGGCCAGCAACAGCCTGTTCCTTGCCCTCGTCCTGACGGCGCTCGCCTGCCTGATTTTGGGGATGGGGCTGCCGACATTGCCGGCCTATCTCATTATCGTGCTGATTCTGGGGGGCGCTATCGAGAAACTGGGCGTCCCGATTCTCATCGTTCATATATTTGTTCTGTATTTCGGGGTGATGTCGAACATCACGCCGCCGGTCGCCATGGCGGCTTATGCGGCGGCCCCTATAAGCGGTTCGGACCCATTGCGAACGGCGGTCGTTGCCGTGCGCTTGGCTTTGGTGGGTTTCATCATCCCCTTTGTCCTGGTCTACAACCCTTCCCTCTCCCTGGTCGTGGAGTTCGAGCTGGGCGAATTCGTATGGATCGCCGCCCGGCTCGGCCTCGCGATCTGGTTGTTCACCACGTCTCTCGCCGGCACCGATGCGCGCGACATCGGCTGGCTTTCCCGGTTAATCAGATTTGGCGCCGGCATTGGTTGCCTGGTCGCCATTCCGTGGATGGAGGTTTCCTTTTTTGTCTTGGGCGCCGCCATCGTCGCCGTGGAGCGATATCTCCACTCCCGTCAACAAAATCCCCACCAAACCAGTCCTAACGAGGAGGTAGTACGATGAAACGTATCATTACCAGCGCGATTGGATTGACCGTGGCAGCCGTCATGGCCATTCCGTCCGCCACCAGCGCGAAAGATTTTTACAAGATGTCCAGCATCGCGGCCGGCACGACCGTTTATTCGTTCCAGACAACGTTTGTGAAAATCATGGCAGCCAACATCAAAGACGTCGAAATTCAAATTTCGGCCGCCGGCAAGGCCACCAGGCACAATCTGGAAGCCGCGAACTATAAGATCGACTTCTACATGTCGTCGCCTGCCGTTTACGACCTCATGTCCAAAAAGAAAGCCATGTACAGCAAACTTGAAAATGCCCCGGCTCTCGCCAAGAACCTGCGGAACCTGTTCAACTATCCATTTGGCTCTTGGCATATTGTGACGTTCGCCGATTCGGGAATCAAGGAACTGAAGGACGTCAAGGGCAAACGGATTTACCTCGGCGCCCCGGGCGGCAGCGCCTTTCGCGCAGCCAAAGCCATTGTCGAAGGCGTAACCGGATACACGGCCGGCAAGGAGTTCGAATTCATCAAGCTGGGCTTCGGTCCGGCCCGTCAGGCCTTCCAGGATCGTCAGACGGCACTGCATATCGAACCGACCGCCGCGCCGGCGCCGGCATTTCAGCAAATCGCCCTGACCAACAAGATCCGCCTGATCGGCCTCAAAGATGCCGATTGGAAGATCCCGGGCGTCAAGGCGCAGATTGCCGCCCCCGGACGGGGAATTGGCATCATCCCCAAAGGCGTCTATGGAAAAAACCAGGTGAACACGGAAGACGTCCAGGCGCTGTCAACCACCGTTGGCCTCGGGACCCATAACAAAATGCCGGCCGACCTGATCTACAAAATGACCAAGGCGTTCTGGGAAAACCTGGAAACCGTCCACAAGACCGCACCGTGGATGAAAAACATTACGCTGAAGAATGCCTTTGTCGAAGGCGGTATGCCGCTTCACAAGGGGGCCGCCAAATACTATCGGGAAATCGGTCTCAAAATTCCCGATTCCGTCAAACCTGTGGACTGATCATCCTCTCCTACGTATGAGTGGGCGGCGGTTATGCCGCCGCCCTTTTTTCTACAATTACCTATCCGGGGACCTCTTTATGCCACCTACCGTATTTCCAAAAGGCGTCACGATCCACGAAACGGATAAGGCCTGCGACTGCCACGTCATGTACGAAGGCAGAGGCGGCGAATCTTATCTCATCAATATGGCCGGCGATGTCGTCCGCCGATGGCCGCATACCGGATTCCCGGCCGAAATGATCGACCCCGCCGTGAACGGCGGCAGGAAGGGACACGTTCTGCTCCAGCGGGAACCGGACACCTTCTTCAATGAAACCATTCTTGAAATGGATTGGGATGCCAACATCGTCTGGGAGTGGGGAGACAAAGCGCCGGGAGGCAAGGCGCGTCAAAACCACGACCTCTGCCGCCTTGCCAACGGCAACACGATGATCATCAGCAAAAAGGAATATACGGTCCCGGATATCCACCCCGAAGAGTTCATGGATCAACCCCTCTACGAAATCACGCCCGATGGCGAAATCGTTTGGGAGTGGGCGCCCCACGAACATCTGGACGAACTTGGGATCGATGGGCGCCGTCTGGAGGTTCTGTTCAGTAAAACCGACGTCCGGTCAAGGGCGTACATATTCGTGATCAACGATATGCAGCCCCTTGGGCCCAACAAATGGCATGACGGGGGAGATGACCGTTTTCATCCCGACAATATCATGATCGATTCCCGGGAGGCGAATTTCATTGCCATCGTCGAGAAATCAAGCGGCAAGGTGGTATGGCGGATCGGCCCCGATTACCCGGGCGCATACGATTTTACGCAACGAGATTTCAATGGGCCGTGTCCCAAGCCGGTCGATTCGATCTCCGGTCAGCATGATGCCCATATGATAGCCGCCGGACTGCCGGGCGAAGGCAACGTTCTGGTTTTCGACAATGACGGCCCGGCCGGTTTGCCTCAGGTCTTTTCGAAGACGTTCCCGGGGTCACGGATATTGGAGATCGATCCGGCCACGGAGCAGATTGTCTGGCAGTATGACGGCTCCAGTTCCTCCATGCCGTTCTGGGCGTTTTACAGCTCGTTCATTTCCAGCGCCCGGCGGCTGCCCAACGGCAACACGCTCATCTGCGAAGGCATGCACGGCCGCATCTTTCAGGTGACGGCGGACGGCGAGATTGTTTGGGAATATGTCAATCCGATCTTCGGCGAATGGAGTCAGCACCAGATGAACCTGATCAACTTTGGGGGAAGCAACGCCAACTGGGTGTTCCGGGCACAACCCGTACCAAACGACTGGCTGCCTTGAACTTGAGGTCCCCGGAAACCAGCCATCAAACCGTGGGTTATGAACCTCAACTCGGCGTCGAATCTATGGCCATCGGTGGCGAAGTTGAAGGGGGCACGAGCCGATCAGAGGAGAAAATGTATATTCAGAGCAACGAGTTATTGCAAAACCAGTCGTTACGCGTCGAAGCATGTCGTTGCCGGTCG
>JAJECC010000025.1 GCA_022822205.1 Rhodospirillales bacterium
ACGCCGATCGTCATCATCGTGCTGTACGGGCTTTATAAATTCGCGGACTCGGCGGTAAATCCGCAGTCGGCCGCCGGGGCCATGACCCCGTTCCGGGACATGGCCGGCGCGGCATCGTCGCTGCTCGGGTTTATCCGGCAGGGCGTCGGCGCCCTCACGGCGGTGATTATCGGCGCATTGGCGGACGGCACCTCGGTGCCGCTGGCGGCCGGCATCGCCTTCGCCGGAACCTCGGCGCTGCTCATCCGGGTAACGTTGATCCGGAAACTGGCCAGGCGATGACGGGCATCATATGGGCGGCGGAGACGGAATGGGCGAAAAGGCCCGTTGTTAACAGAATGATCGCGAACGCGGTACGTACGAACTATTGCATCGCTCGGGGTGATCCCGGCAATCTGAATTCGGGGAGATCTTGGAAGAAATCATCCTGCAAACCCTGATCCGGGGTGTCGGCCTGCCCTTGGCCGCGGCCATAGCCGTAACCGGCATCCTGCGATTTGCCCTCGGCGCCGATGTAGGACGCGCCGTCGCGGGCGGCGCGATCGCCATTGCCTTTCTGGTGTCATTCGCGGCGGTTCAGTCCTGGCCCGACTTTCCGCCCCGCAGTTCCGGCCAGAAGCTCCCCTACATCGTTCTCTTCGGCGTCGTGATCGGTTTGGCGCTCGACGCGCTCCGCGCCGAATCGTTCCGCGCCGCGGCGGTTGTGGTGTGGCCGGCGGTCATCGTCGGCTGGATCGGCTGGCGTCAGCTCACCGGCCTTGGCGCCGCGGACCTGGCAACCCTGGCGGTCGTTTTCGCCGCCGGAGTGATCATCCTTCATCGGCTGCACGCCCACCGGGAGGGCCCGCCATTCGCCGCCGTCACGATTCTTGCCGCCTCGGTCGGCACGGCGGCGATTGCGTTCATGGGCGGGGCCGCCTCGATCGCCCTGGTGCTGGGCATCCTCGCCGCCGCCACCGGCGGATTTCTGCTGTGGAACTGGCCGAAGCCGCGAGTGCCTTTTGGCGCCGCCGCGCTGATGGGCGCCGGCGGCGCCTACGTCACCATCTTCACCACCGGAATCCTGTTCACCGAGACCAGCCGGATTGCGCTCGCCTTGATGGCGCTGGTCTTCCTGGCGCCGCTCACCATGCGCAATTTCCGGATGGTGAACAGACCGGCGATCGGCCCCTTGGTGATAGGCGCCGTCAGCATCGTGCCGGTGGCCATCGGCGTCGCAATCGCTTTCGAGCCGGGCGGCGGAAGCACATCCAATTTTTGACCACGACGTTCAACACGGGAGAATACACATGCGCAAAACCACAACCATTATCGCGGCGGCGGCGTTCGCTCTGCCGGTCTTCGCCATCGCCGCACCCTCGGCCGCCGCGGAAAAATTCGTTCTCGACAAGCCGCACACCCAGATCCTTTTCTCGGTCAACCGGGGCGGCTGGACGAAGATCAGCGGCTGGTTCGAGAAGTTCGACGGCGAGGTGATGTTCGACCAGGCGGACGTCTCGAAATCCAAGGTCACGGCGAAGATCATGGCCGAGAGCGTCAACACGGGTTTCGCCGCCCGCGACAGGCACCTGCGAAATCCAGACTTCTTCAACGCGAAGGAATTTCCGGAGATAACGTTCGAGAGCACCAGCATCACCAAAACGGGCGAAAAGACCGGCAAGATGACCGGCGATCTGACGCTTCTGGGCGTTACCAAGCCCGTCACGCTGGATGTCACGTTCAACCGCTTGGCCGCGAGCCGGCGGAATAACAGAACATATGCGGGGTTTACCGCCACCGGACGGATCAACCGGGGCGACTACGGCATGGGGTTCGGCCTCAGATTCATCTCGCCGGTCGTCGACATCCGGATCGAGGCGCTCACGGTCAAGCAGTAGGCCCCTCGCGGCAACCAGGGCCGGGGTCTATTGCCGGGCGCGGCGGCGGATCAATCCACCCATTGGGCGGGGCTGATGCCGACGTGTTCCTTTCGCGCCACCCAGGTGTGGCCGTAGAATCCCGGATCGCCGGGATCGATGAGGCGGGGCTGCCAATCCTCGCTGATTTGATCCTGATCGGTCAGCGCCTCGGCGACGCCGCCGGCCGGGTTCCACACATACCAGGACAGGCTGGAGCCGATATTGTGCCGCAGCGGGCCGACGTTGGTTTTCCACCCCTCGGCCTCGACCGCCAGCCCCGCCATCATCACCGCATCGAAGTCCCGAAATTCATAAGACACGTGCTGAAAGCCGGAATAGCCGTCCCGGCTCCGTTGGAGAAACAGGTTGTGGTGATCGGTCCGGCCGTCGGCGCGGAGGAAGGCGCTGCCGTCCGTGGCCTCATCGGTCAGCCGGAAGCCGAGCTTGTCCATATAGAAGCTCCGGTAGGGCTTCGGATCGTCGGGGAGCCAATAGACCAGGTGGCTGAATGCCAAAGGCTGGGGCGGCTCGCGCCGCGACCCGACGGCCGGCTCATTGAAGCGGCTGAAATGTCCGATGTTGTTGGGGTTGGGCGTGGGGGTCTCGATGGGTTTTCGCCGCGAGACCGCGAGACCGATGGCGTAGCCGAAATCGTCCCGCGTATGGGCCACGCCGTCCGCGTCCACCGACACGTCCCTATCCCCGGACAGCGCCCTGACCAATTGATCGAGCGACGATTGAGTGTCCACCCCCCACACGGCTTCACGAACCGTGGAGCGCCCCCAAGGCGCCCAGTCGATCACGGCGGGCGGCAATGCCGGATCGCCCGCCGGCCGGATTTCCACAACCGAGCCGTCAGCAAGCTCGAAATCGGCCCCGTCGCTGTTCTCCCGGGTGCAGTCAAGCCCCCAGTCCTTGTGAAATTTCACCCCGGCGGCGAGGTCCGCCGAGCCATATACCAATTTTTCCACTCCGACGATGGACATCTCACCCTCTTTGAGGTTTTACGTTTCACAATACGATCATGGGCGTGCGGGCAGCGTCAACGCCGACGACAGGCGATTGTCATTCGACTCCGTGTCGACGGTTTACTTCGCCAAATCGAGCCGCATGCCCTCTTCATAGGATGGCCGCGCCGTGATGCGCCGCCACCATTCGCCGACCGCGGGACGAACCGTCCAGTCGACCAGCCGCGTCAATTCGTTGGCCTCGAAGCGCTGGATATAGGGTGTGATTGAAATATCGGCGAGGGAATACTCATCTCCGGCGAGCCAGGGCGATTTTGAAAGCGTCGCATCCATCTCATCCATTAGCTCGGCGAGGCAGGCTTCGGCGAAATTCTCCTGCTCCGCCGAGACGCCCTCGTGGAACCGCCGGATACGCTCCTGCCGGTACTCGAACTTTGGATATTTCTCGGCGTTTCTCAGCCACGCGTCCTTGTCGACACCGCTTGCAGTCGAGGAATGCCGCCTGTTGTGGGAGAGAACGTTGACGTTCTTGTGGACAACGAACTCCGCTTTATCCAGCCAGATGCGCATGGCCGCGCGGTCGTACGGGTCGGCGGGACGCAACGGCACTTCCGGGAAGACGTCGTCGAGATATTCCAGGATGACGCAGGACTCGATGAGGATGCGGCCATCATGTTCGAGGGTCGGCACCACGCCGTTTGGATTGAGATCGATATACCAGGGTTCCAGATTTTCGCGCTCTTCCACCGCCGTCATGATGCGGCCTTCCCATTCCAAACCCTTTTCGGCGAGGCAGATGCGCACCCGCTTCGAGCAGGTCGAGCCCCAACGGTGATAAAGCTTCAGCACGTTTGATACCCGTCATTTATTGTAAAGCGTATTGCGTCCTGGTGATTATGCGATTTGTGGTTCCTTCCGCGCACGGAAATAATGCCATCCGACGAAAGCCAAACCTGCCGCAAATGCCGGCCAGTGCAGCGCCGGGTCGATGTGGAGCACGAAGAACGCCAGGATGAGGCGTCCGCCGATCTCCCAAATTGCCAAGTGACGCTTGTCGAACCCGAGGGTCGCGCTGGAGACCATGTAAATCACCAGCAGGAACCGTATGAGGGCCGAGGCGAAGTCGGGAAAATTAAACTCGACGCCGCTTTCCTCCACCAGGAGCAGCACGGGATAGTAGGCGAACATGAAGGGGACGATGAATTTCACCATGCCGACCCGGAGCGCGTAGATCGCGGTCTTGAGAGGGGGTGATTCGGCAATCGACGCCGCCGCATAGGCCGCCACAGCCACCGGCGGCACGATCGACGACGCGACGCCGTAATATAGAACGAACAAATGGGAGACCAGGAGCGTCAGGCCAAGGTTCTGGAACGACGGCCCCATGATCAGGATGATGCTGAGATAGGCGGGTACCGTGGGCATGCCCATGGCCAGCATCAACGAGGCAAATGCGGCAATCAACAGGACACTAAAGAGGTTGTCGCCGGCGAGGTCGTTGATCACCTGGGCAAAGTCATTGGGCAGTCCGGTCGCGCCCAAGACCGCGACAATCACCCCAACCACGCCGATGGCCATCAGCAATTCGCTGTAAGTCTGGCCGCCGCGGCTCAGGGCGGTCAGGATCAGCGTCGGTTTCCTGCGAATATCCGGATTGAGAAAACTAAGCGGGATCAGGGTGGCCAAGGCGAACATGCCTGCGCCGGCCGCGGAGAATCCCATGATCAGCGTCGCGACCACCACGGTAATGGGCACGAAAACCATGATCAGGTTCAAGAAATCCTGCGGTTTCACGGCCAGGTTGGGATCCATGTCCGGGACGGCCTCGATGCCGATGCGCCGGGCCTCGAAGACGACCGAGACGAAAAGACTGGCGTAATAGCAAAGCGCCGGGACGATCGCGGCAACGATGATGGTGAGGTACGAGATGCCGGTAAGATCGGCCATCACCAACGCGGCCGCGCCCATGATCGGCGGCATCATCTGCCCGTTGGTGGAGGCGGCCACTTCGATGGCGCCCGCCTTGACCGCCGGCAGGCCGGTACGGCGCATGACGGGAATCGTGAAGACGCCGGTGGTCACCACGTTGGCAATCGACGATCCGGAGATCAGACCGGTCATACCCGATGCGAGGATGGCCGCCTTGGCGGGACCGCCCCGGTACTTGCCCACCATGGCAAATGCCAGGTCGAGGAAATACTTGCCGGCGCCCGCCCGGTCGAGGAGCGCGCCGAACAGCACGAAAAGAAATACAAAGCTCACCGAAACGTCGATGGGGATGCCGAAGATGGCTTCGCCGCCCATCCACTGATAGCCGATCAGCCGGTCCGGCGAGACGCCCCGG
>JAJECC010000081.1 GCA_022822205.1 Rhodospirillales bacterium
CAACGGCGCAGCGGGGAGTCGATCGCCAGCTCCACGCCGTCGAAATGGGTCACGAAAAACGGATTTACGTGGATGTGGTAGGGATGTACGCCGTTCGTGTTGTTTTGAACCGTCCATTCCTCCGACTCGCCCAGTTTCATCGTTTGCCGGACCTGGCCCGAATAGGCCTCTCCGCCGATCCGGAAACCCGGTCCGAACGTTACGGTTCTCGTTTTCAGTTCGCCATCGTCGAAAACCGGCAGTCCCGGTCCGGGGCCCGGCAGGGCGTCGTCCCCGGACCATTCATGGTCGACCGGGCGGCCCGCGATGCGGACCGCAAGTTGGACCGGTACGGTGTTCGTCAGGACGCCGTCCAAATGGAGAAAATGGGCGAGAGAGCGCAGCGCCGAAACCATCGTCAGTCCGGTTGCCGCATCGGGGGGAACGCGCGCCATGACGTCCATGCGATTGCCCGGCGACAGGGCCGCCGGGTTCAGCCAGGGCGGTTCGCGTCCGGTGGACTGGACTCTATGGCGCTTCGGCAGGGTGATGCCGTCAAAGGCGATCTGGTGGAGTTCGAGGCCGGGGTTGCTCGAGGAAATGTGAACGAACGAATCCGCCGTCGTCGCCGCATTTATGATGCGCCATCTCTGAACTTCCCCCGGCCTCATGGTGATTGTGGGATCGAACTCGCCGCCGCCCGCGGGATCCACCCTGACCAATCCGCGATTGGTGATCATGAAAATCCGCTCGGCCGCGTTTTCGATATAGCCAGGCATCGCGCCGGGGCGGTCCTTGACGATCAGGGGACCGAACAGCCCGCGGCCGACCTGCCGGTTCGTCGAGCCGTGCTTATGGGCGTGGTACCAAAACGTTCCGGCGGGATGGTCCGCCGGAATTTCGAAGCGGTACCGTGTTTCGTACCGGCGAAAATCCGGGGAGTCGCAACTCAGACGCTGTTCCCGCGGGACCACCTGAAGGAACATGTTGTCGGCATCGTACCGGCCGCTGGAATCGGTGGTCGGAGACACATGCAGACCGTGGGTATGGAGGTTCGTCGTATTCAGGCCGTGAAAGGCGTTGTGATCGGAAACGCAATCGTCGTCGAGAGCCGGAAGACTGTTGGTCAGGCGCACGTCCAGCGGCTCTCCCGGATTGGCATGGATGGTCGGGCCCGGGGATTTTCCGTTGTAGGCATAGCCGCGCCCGTCCCGGCCCACGTCCAGATGAAAACCGGCAAAGCCGGTTTGTTCGATCTCCCCGTTTGCCGATGCAGCCAAGCCGCTCGCGCCGAGCGGTCCGGACGCCACGGCGCCGAGCGCCGCGCCCGACCATCCCAGTAATTTTCGGCGGCTTATCTTCCGGCCGCCTCTTTCGCGCGCCACGTTATCGATTCCCGACTTGTCCGCACGGCATACCCGAACCGTGTCCGCCCAAACGGCGGCAATTCGAAATTCCGTCGCCTGCCCGGCCCCCCCCCTTGCCTCCACCCGCGCCCGGGCTAAATGAATAGGTGAGTGCCGTCCCGTCGCCGGGGCGGCGTTCTGCGTCTGGAGGGCGAGCTATGCAATTTTGTACGAACTGTTTGGGGGGTACCTCCCAAACGGGTGTCATCAAATGTCCATTAATGTCCATGAATGTCCATTCCGGCGAAAACTGTCATTTTTTGGAAATTGAATGATTCCAAAGACTTACCGATATGCGCCCGGTGCATGGCTCGCGGCCCGGTCAGGACTATACGCCGGAACCTGCTCTGGGATCGGCCGACCAGCCGAACGCCTCTTGGGGGAACAGCTCCTCGAGCGGCATGAGTCTGCCGGTCATGCCCTGCTGGTGAACATACCCGGCCATGGTTTCCAGATTCTTCCTGTTGATACCGGTCAGGCCGTAAGACCAGGGGTCCGGTCCGAGGAGTTCCTGCTGTTCCTCCCAGGCGCTTTGGTACCAGGCCAGCGGCACGATGCGCGGATTGACCATCCGCCTGTAGTTGATCCGCTTGGCCTCCTCGAAGGCGTCCATCAGGCTTTTGACCGCCCAGGGATTTTCCTCGACGATCTCTTCCCTGATGGTCGTCACGTGCATGATCGGAAAGATGCCGGTTTTCCTGTAGTAGGCGATCTCGATTTCCTTGTAGTCGGGAAACAAGCGCCCGACACGCGGATCCCGCTCGCGGATACCCCGGGGGACGTCGGGGGAAATCATGGCATCGAGCTCGCCGGTGAGCAGCATCTCGTCCAGGTCCCGGCCGCCGGCGATCCGCTCCACCGTCAGGCCCTCGTGATAGTCGAAGTCGCCGTCCTCTTCGCGCTCGGTGACCCAGGTGATCGATGCATGGGGAACCCCGTAGTCGTTTTCCAGGATACCCCGCACCCAGATGTTGCCGGCGGGTCCGAAGTTGGTGCCGCCGACGCGCCTGCCGATCAAATCCCTCGGTTCATCGATCCCCTTCGACGTGTTGACGAAAGCGAAGCCGTGGCGAAACCGGCGGTGGAGATAGACCGGCAGCGCCGTCACCGGGCGGCCGCGGCTGCGGTCGGCCATATAGGCGCCGGCATTGAATTCGCCAACGTCGTACTCGCCCCCGGCAACCCGCTGGTGGATTTCGCGGGCGCCCGGGAATTCGGGAAATTCCAGATCGATGCCGTCCGGCCTTACCGTGCCGTCCTTGAGGGCGCGGACGCTCTCGTAATCACCGGTCTGAATGGTCAGTTTCAAATTGGCCATGGCCCGTCCGCCGGCCGGCAGGCCGGCCCTGGTATCTCCACGTCGGAGCCTATCGCAATTGCAAAAGCCCAAGTAATGGAAAATCCTCTATGATCCATAGGAATTGGTTTCGGATCAGAACGATGAAGCACCAGGACAGACTCCGGCACCTTCAGGGCATTATGGATGCGGACGGACTGGAGGCCATCATTGCGCTCTCGAATGCCGACCATCACGTCGACTGGGGGGATAGCGTTGCGCTGATCAGCGGTGTGAAGCCCCTTGGTCCGAGCCTGTCGGTACTGGAGAAGGACGGCGGGACCCGCCTGGTTGTTTCCCCCCGCTGGGACGTCGAGCGAGCCCGGGCCCACGCTCACGCCGCCAAGGTGGAAGGGGTTTCCGATTTGGGGGCCGCGCTGCCGAATTTGCTCGACGGTCTCGGGTGGGCCAAACGGGTCGGGGTCGCCAATCTCTCCGGCATGCCCCACGGGTTCGCCGACAGCCTTCTGAGTATTTTGCCGAACGCCGTGGTCGACGTGACGAAACTCGTCTTCAACGCCGCGGCGCGGAAAACGGATGAAGAGCTGGCCAATGCGCGCAAGGCGACGGAAATCGCCGAGCGCGGGTATCGTCATCTGCTTGAAGCCGCCAAACCGGGAATCCCGGAGTGCCGGATGGCGGCCGAGATCAAGGCGATTACCCGGGAGCTCGGGGCGGACGACAATTTCATGATGTTTCACGCCGAGGGTCATCCGCACGCCGTCCAGCCGTCCGGGGAGCGGCAATTCGAGGCAGGCGATTTGATATTGGCCGAGATCACCCCGAGCTATGGCGGCCAGTTCACGCAGATCTGCCGAACCGCCTGCCTGGGCGAAGCGACCGATACCCAACACGAGAAGTACGAGCTGGTCGCGGCGGCGATGAATAACGGGATCGGCAAGGCCGCCGCCGGAGCGCCGATGAAGGAAATCTGCCTGGGCATCGATGACGTCCTTCGCGAGGCCGGATACGGCGCGTATTGCGAACCGCCCTACATGAACCGCCGCGGGCACGGGCTCGGCGGCACATCGGTCGCGCCCGGCAACGTCGCGCTGAACAACGAAACCATATTGGAGGCCGGGATGTTCTTTGTGGTTCACCCGAACCAGTACATTCCCGAAGTCGGATACCTCCTGTGCGGCGAGCCCATAGCGATCACCGATGGCGCGCCGGAGGTCTTGACCGAAGAGCGGGCGAAATTGGGAACCATATCGATTTGACCGGTTCGGGGCCGGCCGGTCGGGGGAAGACCGAATGCAAACGATGAATCCGGTGCTGCAAGTCGGGGCATATGATTGGAATCCCGATGTTTTGCCGGCGGCTGAATTTCAGTCCCGATTGTTGCGCCTTCGCGAACGCATGCTCGCCGGAGGGTGGTCGGGGGCGGCCGTGTTCGGGGATCGCCCGGATCATGGAAACCTGGCCTATCTGACGAATTTTACCCCGCGCCTGAGCGGCGCATTGGCCTTGATCCCCGCCGAGGGCGAGGTGCGCATTCTGTCGTTCGACGGCGGGCGCATGATTCCGGCGGGCAAGGAGACCACCTGGGTGGACGATGTCAGACCGGCCAAGGACCCCGCCGCGGCCGCGCATGAGTGGATCAATGAACTTGGCGGCGGCGCCCGGATCGCCGCCATCGATTTCGGCGTCATGCCAAAAGGGATATTCGACGTTCTCGCGACAGTTCCGGGCTTCGCCGATGCGGTGGACATCACCGAATTCCTGCTGAACCTGAGGCGCCGCAAGTCGGCCGCCGAGGTGGCGGCCATACGCGGGGCGGCGGCGTTGCTCAAACAGGCGGAAGCGAAAATTCACGCCTGCCGGGAGGAGGGCGCTTCGTTTACGGCAAGCGTCTTGTCGGCGGAAACCGCGGCCCGCAGGGCCGGCGCCCAGGATATACGATCGCTCTACTCGCCGGATGGCGGACGCACGTTCATCCCGGTCGAGCGTCCGGCGGATGCGGCGGAGGGGCCGCTGGCCGCATATTTGGCGGTCAGGAACCGCGGCTATTGGGTCGACGGCTTCATAACCGCCGGCGCCGCCGGCGCGCCCGCGGGCGAAGCCGCCGAACGGGCGCTTCGGGCGATGATGGACACTGCGAGGGATGGCGCCTCGATCTCCGATCTTCGGGCGGCCCGGAACGGCCGCTTGGGGAATTTGCGGGCCCATGACATCGTCGGCGACGGCTGCGGGTCCGGGCTCGGCCTGTCGCTGGGCGAACATCCGGACCTAACCGATGGCCCGGACCTGCCCCTCAGGTCCGGTGATATCTGCTCGCTCAAGGTCGGCGTCGCCGACGACCAAGCCGGCGCGGCCGTAACCTCGGCCGTCGTCCGGATAACGGGCGATGGCCGGGAGGTCCTGTGGCAATCCCTGGACCGGGAAAGCCGGGCGGCGGCCGGCGGCGGGCAATAGGTTGCCGGTACTGACCGATCTTGCCGGGCAACTGGCGAACGCCGCCGGGACGCCGTTGCCGGACGCGGATCGCGAGGTGCTGAGTTTGCACCTGCTGGATACGGTCGGCGCGACGCTCGCCGGGGCGGCGACGCCCGATGCGCAATCGGCGTTCCGATTGCTGTCCGGCGGCGGATCCGTCGACCATGCGGCCGCCAATTGCACGGCGACCCGCCTGTCCGAAATCGACGACATCCATTTGCCGTCCGGATGTACGCCGGGCTCGATCATCGTCCCGACCGCCCTCACCATGTCCGCTTACCTGAAGGTCCATGACCCGGACCGCGTGAGCGCGGCCCTGGTTGCCGGGTATGAAGCCATGACCCGGCTGGCGGCCGCCATCGACGGCCAGAACATCGTCTACAAAGGGGTTTGGACGACATACCTGACGGCGCCGTTCGGCGCGGCCGCGGTGACCGCGGCGCTGCTCGGTCTCGACGATGAGCGGACGGCGCATGCGCTGTCGATCGCGCTTACCTCGCTCGCGGGCCGGATAGGCCGGCCGGGTAATGTCCGGACCGCCCGCTGGCTGATGGTGGGGCAGGCCGCCCGCGCCGGGTGTTTCGCCGCGCTGGCGGCGGCCGACGGGTTCCGCGGCGATCTCGCGCTTTTGGACGGCGACTGGATGGCGGCGGCGCACGGCCTTCAGTGCGACCCGCAGCATTTTTCAAAGGCTCCCGGAAGCCGGATGGTGGTTCACGACATCAGCATGAAGCCCTATTGCTCCGCCAAGCAGGTGGTCGCGGCCATCGCCGGCTTCGAGGAAATTCTCGGACGCGGCGTCCGGCCGGACGGCATCGACGAGGTCATCGTGTCGGTTCCCGGGCGTTACGCGAAAATGATCGATCACGGTGTCGTCGAGGGCAACCGCCTGTCGAGCGCGACCAGCGCGCCCTACCAGCTCTCATTGGCCGCCTATCACAAGCCGGGGCTGTTTGACGTGGCGCGGTCCAGCTACGTGCTGACCGAAGACATCACGGCCCTCATGGAAAAGGTTCATGTCGAGGCCGACGAGGAACTCGGAGCCCATCTCCCCGACCGGTGGCCGGCCCGGGTGCGGGTGGAGGCGGGCGGCCGGTCGGAAGCGGCGACAATCATCGAAGCGCCGGGGGATCCCGGGCGGCGATTTACCGCCGGGGAGACATCGGCCAAATTCACTAATTTCACGTCACCCGTTTTGGACACGGCCGAAGTGGACGACTGGAAATCCCTGTCGGCAGGCGCGCTCGGGAACGCCGGCGCCCTCAAGCGATTGCAGGAGAAATATCTCTCGATTTGGGAAGCCTAAGCCCTCTTATTCCGCGGCCGTCCGGGCCGCCGCGCGGCGCTTCGATCTCAGTTCCTCGGTCGCCGGCCGGTCGACCTCTTGGGTTGCGTCATCGATGACCACGCCGTAATCGTCCCGGGCCGCCCCGGCTGACACATACCCTTCCTTGACATCGTCGGCGACAAGCACGGCCTCGCGCTCCAAGGGGTTTCCCCACCCGCCGCCGCCGCCGGTGCGGACGATGAGCTGCGAGTTCTTGGGCAACAAGTTGCGCGGCGTGTCGGCCAGGGAGAATTCCTCCTCTCCCGGCGTTCTGTACAGAAATTCACCGACCTTGCCGGGCTTGCCCTCCCACAGCCCCCATGCCGGGCAAATCTCTCCCCGCTTCGGAGGCTCGCAAATCCACGTCCCGTCGACCAGCACCTCGACCGTGGTCTGCATGCCGAGGCCGCCCCGGTACCGCCCGGCCCCGCCGGAGTCGGTCCGCAGCGTCCTCTCTTCGATGATCACCGGGCATTTCAGCTCGATGCCCTCGATCGTCGCGTTGCGGACGTCCCCCTGACAGACGCTGACGGTTGCCGACTCGCCGTTCTCGTGCGGCCGCCCGCCCCAGCCGCCGCCCTCGATGCTCTGGACGATGAACCTTTTGCCGGTTTTCGGGTGGATGCCGGTGAAAACCACCGGCCCGCCGAGCAGACCGTAGTGGGCCGCCGGGATCGTGTCCTTCATGCCGGGAGCGACCGCGCGGATGACGGTATCGACGACGGTCGGGACGATGATGCTCCACATGCACATGGGCGCGGGATAGACCGCCATCATGATATTGCCCTCGGGGATGACGACATCGACGGCGCGGAAGGAGCCTTCGTTGACCGGTTCGGTCGGCGCCGTCAGAGCCTTGTAAGCCACCCGCGCACCGGCCAGGGTTCTGGAATTGATCGCGGCGCGGCGGGCATCGGCGCACCCGGACAGATCGATGGTCATGCCGCTGCCCGCGACCGTGACCTTGGCGTGAATGCGGATCGGCTCGCCGATCTCGATCCCGTCGTCGGTCAGAAACGCCTCGGCTTCGTACACCCCATCGGCGATGCCGGTCACCACGTTCCGGCATTTCCGCTCGGTCTCGTCGAAAATCCGATCCAGCGCCGCGTGAATGACGCCGGGGCCGAATTTCTCGAACAGTTCTTCCAGACGGCGCGTGGCCAACCGGCAGGCCGCGATCTGCGAGCGCATGTCGCCGAGGGAGGATTCCGGAAACCGGATATTGTCGTGAATGAGCTTGTATAGCGTTTCGTTCCGCTCTCCCGCCTCGTAGATCTTCAGTTGATCGAACTGGAGCCCCTCCATCCAGGGATCGGCAACATCCGGACCGCCGCCGAAGCCGGTGCTCATGCCGCCGACGTCGATCCAGTGGGCCCGCACCATGGAGAAGAAGATCAACTCACCCTCAAAGAAGAATGGGGTGTAGATGACGATATTGTTGAGGTGCTGCCCGGCGACCCGCTGGTGGTTGGTGATGATCACGTCGCCCGGCTGAAAGCCGTCGGCGCCGATCTTTTCCATGCCGTCTTCGATCACCACCCCGAGGTCGGCGACGAAATGCGACACCCCGCCGACATTCTGCGACACCAGTTCGCCGTTGGGTTTGACCACGGCGGTGCAGAAATCACGGACCTCGTAAATCATCATGTTGTAGGACGTCCGCTGGAGATCCGCCGCCATTTCGTTGGCGATGGCCGGAAAGGCGCTGCGGACCACTTCTAGAGTCACGGGATCAAGTCTTGTGCTCATGCGTCCAGCCCCACGGAAACAATCAGCTCGCCGGTCTCGGCGACGCGGCACCTGTCGCCGGCGAACATCACCGTCGTCGATGCGTACTCCTGGACCAGCGCGGGGCCCTCGAATTCAAACCCGGGACCGAGCGCGGTCCGTTCATGGACCGGGCACGCCACCGGCGCCGTTGGATCGTCAAGGTACACCTGGCGCCGCTTGGGTTCCATACCGCTTCCGTCGGCGCCGATCCGCGGCAGGGCCAGCGCCGGACGGCGGCCCGTGGCGACAAGGCGGAGATTGACCACCTCGACGGGTTCGTCCGCGGCGTGATGGGCATAGCGGAGCTCATGGAGTTCGTCGTAGGCCTTGCGGATCGCCTCGACATCGCCCGCCTTGATCAGGTCCAGCGAGACCGGAACCGACAGCGTGAACTCCTGGCCGACATAGCGCAGATCCAGCTTGACCTGGAATTCCATATTGTCTCCCAGCTTCAGTTCGGCCTTCGCCTGTTCGACCATTTCGTCGTGGATCCTCTCCAGCACGGAAAAATCCACCTGCTCAAGGCCGGCGAGGCAGGTCTGGATGAAGTCCTGGCGCTCGTCCGCCATGAGCATCCCGAGCGCCGAGAAGTGCGCGGGGAAACGCGGAATAATCACCGTTGGAATATGAAGCTCGCGGGCAATGGCGACGGCATGAAGCGGACCGGCGCCGCCGGAGGCGAACATGGCAAAATCCCGGGGGTCGTAGCCCTTCTCGACCGAAACTTCCCGGACCGCGAGGGACATTTTGGTGATGGCGATCCGAACAATCGCCTGGGCGGCTTCGTACACATCCATGCCGAGGGGTCCGGCGACTTTCTCCTTGGTGCCGGCAATCGCGCCCTCGAGGTCGAGGGGCATCTCGCCGCCCAGAAAATCCGATGCGCCGACGCGGCCGAGTATCACATTGGCGTCGGTGATGGTCGGCTCCCGGCCGCCGCCCGCGTAGCAGATGGGCCCCGGATCGGCGCCCGAACTTTGCGGGCCCACCTTGAGCGCGCCGACATCGTCGATCCAGGCAATGCTGCCGCCGCCGGCGCCCACCTCGACCACATCGACAACCGGCGCCATAACCGGGTCGCCGCTAGCGTAGCCGCCGACGTAATAGCCCTCGGCGGTCGTCGCCTGCCGGTCCCGGATCAGGCTGGCTTTTGCCGTGGTGCCGCCCATGTCGAATGAGATGACGTCGTCATAGCCGAGTGCGCCGCCCACTTCGGCGGACGCGATGATGCCGCCGACCGGACCGGATTCCATCATGTTGACCGGTTTCTTGACCGCCACATCCGGCGCCATGACGCCGCCGTTGGACTGCATAATGGACAGATCGCCCTTGAATCCGATGTCGTGCAGCCGTTGCTCGAGCCCCTGAACGTAGCCGCTCATCCGGGGGCCGATATAGGCGTTCACCACCGTCGTCGAGGTCCGTTCGAACTCCCTGTACTCACGCAGGATCTCGTGGGAGAGCGAGACGTAGATATCCGGCAGCCTTTGCGCCAGCACCTCTCCCGCCAGCTGCTCGTGGAGGGGGTTCGCATAGGCATGAAGGAAGCAAACGGCAACGGCCTCGATATCCAGGGATTTCAGCCGATCGCAAATGGGGTCCAACTGGGCCGGGTCCATTTGGTCCCGAACGTCGCCGCCCGCCAGAATGCGTTCCTCAACCTCGAAGGTCAGGCTGCGGGGAACCAGCGGCCGATGCCGATGAAAGAGCAGATTGTAGGATTCCGGGCGATTGCCGCGGCCGATGGTGTAGACATCGCGCGTGCCCTTGGTGACGAGGAGAGCCGTCTTGGCGCCCTTGCGTTCGATCAGCGTGTTGATTGCCTGGGTGGTCCCGTGGATGACGTCGCCGGCCCCGCCGATTTCGAGGCCGCTCTTGTGGATGCAGTCGAGGATACCCTGGGCCAGGTCGTGGGGGGTCGTCAGGCTCTTCGCCTGATAGAAGCCCTCGGACACCTCGTCAAAGGCCATCAAGTCGGTGAAGGTGCCGCCGATATCGACCGCCAACAATGTCACGCCTGTTTCCTCCCCCCGGGATGGTAACGGAATTTGCCGCCTCCGCCCCGATATATCTCCGGGGTCGAATCCAGGTTCAGGTGCCCGGGTCGTCGGTGAGCGGGTTGGGCTTCGCCAGCTGGCGAAGGTCCGGCACTTTCGTCAGGCTGATCTTGGCGCCATCGACGATCACGCCGTAGGGCGCCAGCGTGTTGAACGCCCGCGATAGATTTTCCGGGGTCATGCCGAGCAGGGCGGCAAGCGTCTTCTTGTCGATTGCGAGATTGACGATGCCGGTCGTTCCCTGCTCCTCATATTCACGGAGCAGATAGTTGGCGAGCCGTTCCACCGAGGTGCGCAGCTTTTGGTTCTTCAGCGATTTCGCCATGTCGCGGTAACGGATCGACAGTTCCTGAACGATCGACCGCGCGAACTCGGCGTCGCGTTCGAAGACCGCGCGGACATTTTCCGAGGGGATCATGAGAATTCGTGACGGGGCCAATGTCCGTGCCGACATGAGATAGGGCGCATCGCGGAGCACGGCGGCGAGAATAAACGTGGCCACCGGATGAATGATGGCCAGTGTCGTTTCGCGGCCGTTGTCATGGGCAAACAATTCAACGCTGCCTTCGACCACCACATGGAGAAAGTCGGCGGCGTCTCCTTCGGCGATGAGTTCCACCTGCGGCGGGAACCGTTGCAGGTACGCCGGCCGCATGACTTCCTCGAAGTTGTCCTCGGCCATCCCGGCGAACAGCTCAAGCTCCCGAATCACCGGCAAATCGTCTGGTCGCAACCTGCACCTCCCCATATGCGGCAAGCGGCTTCTTGATAATTATCAAACAGCTTTTCAGAAAACCGAACCGGTCTCAACAACTCGATCAATCGGCGGCCGGACAATTGATTCGGCGACACTTGTTTCGTCGCCGGCAGCCCTGATGTTTGACCGCCGTCAAGTCCAACTCGTCCCGTCTCGTTCAACGTCGATCCGTTCAGTCCGCTGATGGCGTCATAGAGAGGTAGGGCGATGAATGAACCGGATGGGGTGAGCCGCCAGACACAGAACCGTATTCTCGGGATGAGCACGCTGGCTTTCACCGTGTGCTTCGCGGTGTGGACCATCTTTTCCATCATCGGCGTAAAGATCAAACAGGACCTTGGGCTGTCCGACACGGAATTCGGATTGCTTGTCGGCACGCCGATCCTGACCGGCTCCCTCAGCCGGATTTTCCTGGGCATCTGGACCGATCAATATGGCGGCCGGATCGTTTATGTCCTCACGATGGTGGCCGCGGCCGCGGCCACCTTCCTGCTGTCCTTCGCGACGACCTACGAACTCATGCTCCTGGCCGCCTTGGGCGTAGGACTGGCCGGCGGCTCGTTTGCCGTCGGTATTGCCTACGTTTCCAAATGGTACCCGCCCGACAAGCAGGGAACCGCCCTCGGCATTTTCGGCGCCGGCAACGTCGGTGCGGCGGTCACCAAGTTTACCGCGCCCTTCGTCCTGGTGGCGTTCGGGTGGGAGATGGTTGCCCAGGTGTGGGCCGCCGCCCTGGTGGTTATGGCGGTCGTGTTCTGGTTCACCACCGACGACGACCCGGAGCTCGCATCGCGGAAGCAAAAAGGGGAAAAGGCCCGAAGCGCCTTTCTGCAGCTCGAACCGCTGAAGTATCAACAGGTCTGGCGCTTCGCGATCTACTACTTCTTCGTCTTCGGGGCCTTCGTCGCGCTGGCCCTCTGGCTGCCGCGCTACCTGGTCGGCGTCTACGGACTGGACATCAAGACGGCCGGCATCCTGGCGGCGTTCTATTCGGTGCCGGCGAGTATCTTCCGGGCCTACGGCGGTCACCTTTCCGATAAATACGGCGCCCGGACGGTCATGTACTGGACATTCGGCGTCTCGGCGGTGTGCTGCTTCCTGCTGTCCTATCCGGACACCGACTATGTCGTACGGGGGATCGAGGGTCCCATCGGCTTCACCATCACGATGAATCTGGTTCCGTTCGTCGTGCTGGTGTTCGTCCTCGGGTTCTTCATGAGCCTCGGCAAGGCGGCGGTCTACAAGCATATCCCGGTCTACTATCCCGACCATGTCGGATCGGTCGGCGGCCTCGTCGGCATGATCGGCGGCCTCGGCGGTTTCGTGCTGCCCATCGCCTTCGGCCTGATGAATGACCTTACCGGCGTCTGGACCAGCTGCTTCATGCTGCTGTTCATTTTGGTCGCCACCGCGTTCGTCTGGATGCACGGCGCCATCCTGCACATGGAGAAGAAGGCCACCGTGGCGCAGCGCGCCAGCCTGCCGCAGCTTCCCGAGCTCGCCCACGTTCACCGGCCGGAGCACGAGGGCGCGCTGGGGCCACAGGGCGCCGAGCCGGGAGCTCCGCCTCCCGGCATGACGAACCGGCCCACCCCGGCGCAGTAATCCGGACGGCGCCCGCCAACGCATGGAGGAGCAGACGAGATGAGCACAACAGACCAGACCGGGGGACGGCAGGGACATACGTTGACCGATTGGCGGCCCGACGATCCGGAATTCTGGAAATCCTCCGGCCATAGGATCGCGTCCAAGAATCTCTGGATATCCATCCCGTGCCTGCTCCTGGCCTTTTCGGTGTGGCTGGTGTGGAGCGTGGTGGTTGCCAAGCTGCCGTCCATCGGTTTTGCGTACAACACCAACCAGCTGTTCTGGCTCGCCGCGCTGCCGGGTCTGTCCGGTGCGACGCTCCGCATTTTCTATTCCTTCATGGTGCCCATATTCGGCGGCCGGCTGTGGACGGCGCTGTCCACGGCCTCCCTCCTGATTCCGGCGGTGGGCATCGGCTTCGCCGTGCAGAACCCGGACACGCCCTATGTGCTGTTCCTGGCGCTCGCCCTGCTCTGCGGGTTGGGCGGCGGCAACTTCGCCTCGTCGATGGCCAATATCAGCTTCTTCTATCCCAAATCGGAAAAGGGCCATGCGCTGGCGATGAACGCCGGGCTCGGCAATGCCGGCGTGAGCGTCATGCAGTTCGTCGTGCCGCTGGTCATCACCGCCGGCGTGTTCGGCGCCATGGGCGGCGAGCCTCAGACCGCCGCCGACGGGACCAAGCTGTGGCTGCAGAATGCCGGCTTCGTTTGGGTGCCGTTCCTCTTGATCACGTCCATCGCCGCCTGGTTCGGAATGGACAACATCGAAAGCGCCCGGGCCTCGTTCAAGGAGCAGTCGATCATCTTCAAACGGAAGCACAACTGGATCATGTGCGTTCTGTACACCGGGACCTTCGGTTCGTTCATCGGCTATTCGGCGGGATTTCCGCTTCTCGCGAAGACCCAGTTTCCAGACGTCAACTCGTTGCAGTTCGTGTTCCTGGGACCGCTGATCGGCGCGCTCAGCCGGGCCGCCACCGGATGGGTATCGGACAAGTATGGCGGCGGACGGGTTACCTTCTGGACGTTTCTGGTGATGATTCTGGCCGTTGCCGGGGTGTTGTTCTTCCTCGGCATCAAGGAGACGCCGGGCGCCTTCTGGGGCTTTTTCGCCATGTTCATGGTGCTGTTCTTCGCCACCGGCGTCGGCAACGCCTCCACCTTCCAGATGATCCCGATGATCATGGGCCAGGAGGTCGGCCGGCTGATGCCCGAATTGCAGGGAACCGATTTCCAGCGGCAGGCCGACCGGGAGTCGGCGGCGATCATCGCCTTCACCTCGGCTATCGCGGCCTATGGCGCGTTCTTCATTCCCAAGGCGTATGGCACGTCCATCACGCTCTCCGGCGGGCCCGAGCTCGCGCTTTGGGTGTTCATGACCTTCTACGTCATCTGTGTGGTCATCACCTGGTTCTATTACACCCGGCGCAGCGCACCGGTTCCGTGCTGAGCGGAGGAAGGAGAAAACCATGAGCCATCTTCTGGACCGACTGAACTTCTTCAAACCGGCCAACGTCGGCAAGTTCGCCGATGGTCACGGGGTGACCCGCCGCGAAAACCGGGATTGGGAGGACGGATACCGAAGCCGTTGGCAGCATGACAAGATCGTCCGTTCCACCCACGGCGCCAACTGCACGGGTTCGTGTTCCTGGAAGATCTATGTGAAGGGCGGCATCGTTACCTGGGAGACCCAGCAGACCGACTATCCCCGCACCCGCCCGGACCTGCCCAACCACGAGCCTCGCGGCTGTTCCCGGGGGGCCAGCTACTCCTGGTACCTCTATTCCGGCAACCGGGTGAAATACCCGCTTGTCCGCTCGCGGCTGATCAAGCTGTGGCGCGAAGCCCGCGCGGTCCAAACCCCCGTGGCCGCGTGGGCATCCATTGTCGAGAACCCCGGGAAGCGTGCGGCCTATACGAAAAAGCGCGGTCTCGGCGGGTTCGTCCGCGCATCGTGGGATGAGGTGAATGAGATCATCGCCGCGGCAAATGCCTATACGGCGAAAACCCACGGACCCGACCGGGTGATCGGCTTCTCGCCGATCCCGGCCATGTCCATGGTCTCCTACGCCGCGGGGTCGCGGTACCTGTCTCTCATGGGCGGCGTCTGCATGTCGTTTTACGACTGGTATTGCGATCTGCCGCCGGCCTCGCCGCAGACCTGGGGTGAGCAGACGGACGTTCCCGAAAGCGCGGACTGGTACAATTCCGGGTTCCTCATGCTATGGGGGTCCAACGTCCCGCAGACCCGAACCCCCGACGCCCACTTCTATACCGAGGCGCGATACAACGGCACCCAATCGGTGGTCGTCAGCCCGGATTACTCGGAGGCGTCCAAGTTCGCCGATTTGTGGCTGCATCCCAAGCAAGGCACCGATTCGGCCCTCGCCATGGCCATGGGACACGTCATCCTGCGCGAATTCCATATCGACCGTCAGGCGCGGTACTTCGAGGATTACGTCCGTCAGTACACCGACATGCCCATGCTGGTGCGGCTGGTCGAAAAGGACGGCCATTACGTGCCCGACCGGATGCTCCGGGCATCCGACTTCGCCGACGGCTTGGGCGAGACGGCCAACGCCGACTGGAAGACCGTTGGCCTCGACGCGGAAAGCGGGGAGCCCGTGGTGCCCCGGGGCTCGGTCGGCTTCCGTTGGGATGAGCCGGGCAAGTGGAACCTGGAGGAGAAGGATTCGGCCGGGCGGGATACCCGATTGAGCCTGACCTTCATCATGGAAGAGGACCACGATGGCGTGGTCGAGGTTGGTTTCCCCTATTTCGGCAATCGCGAACACGACGTGTTCAAGGGCACCGACCATCCGGACGTGCTTTATCGCCGGCTGCCGGTGAAGGAGGTCGCGCTCAAGGACGGCAAGGCGCTGGCCGCAACCGTGTTCGACCTGTTCGTCGCCAACTACGGTCTCGACCGGGGCCTCGAGGACCAACATGTCGCCGTCAGCTACGAAGACAATGTTCCCTACACGCCGGCCTGGGCGGAGGCGATCACCGGCGTTCCGGCGGAGCAGATCATCTCGGTCGCCCGCGCCTTTGCCGGCAATGCCGAGAAGACCAACGGCAAGTCCATGGTCATCCTCGGGGCGGGTCTCAACCACTGGTACCACATGGACATGAACTACCGGGGCATCATCAATCTCCTGGTGATGTGCGGGTGCGTCGGCCAGTCGGGGGGCGGCTGGTCCCACTATGTGGGGCAGGAAAAGCTCCGGCCCCAGACCGGCTGGCTGCCGCTGGCCTTCGCCCTCGATTGGGGGCGCCCGCCCCGGCATATGAATTCCACGTCCTTCTGGTATGCGCATACGGACCAGTGGCGCTACGAGACCTTGGGCGTCGACGAGATCATCTCCCCGACGGCCCCCGAGGGACCATGGGACGGGGCGCTGATCGACTACAACGTCCGCGCCGAGCGCATGGGCTGGCTGCCGTCGGCGCCCCAGCTCAAGCGCAATCCGCTCACCATCGCCGATGAGGCAGCCAAGGCCGGCAAGGAGCCGAAGGAGTACGTGGTCGATGCGCTGCGTTCGGGCGAATTGCAGATGTCCTGCGAGGACCCGGACAATCCCGCCAACTGGCCCCGCAATCTCTTCGTCTGGCGATCCAACCTGTTGGGGTCATCGGGCAAGGGGCACGAATATTTCCTCAAGCATCTGCTCGGAACGTCCCACGGGGTGATGAACAAGGACCTCGGCGAACAGGGGGGCGCCAAACCCGACGATGTGACCTGGCACGACGAGGCGCCGGAAGGGAAACTGGATCTTCTCGTGACCCTCGACTTCCGGATGTCCACCACCTGCGTCTATTCGGACATCGTTCTGCCGACGGCCACCTGGTACGAGAAAAACGACCTCAATACCTCCGACATGCATCCGTTCATCCATCCGCTGACGGGCGCGGTGGATCCGGTTTGGGAATGCCGTTCGGATTGGGACATCTACAAGGGGATCGCCGAGAAATTCTCCGAGGTCGCGCCCGAGGTCCTGGGGGTCGAGACGGACGTCGTCATGGTGCCGATCCAGCACGACACGCCGGCGGAGATCGCCCAGGCCCTCGACGTGAAGGAATGGAAGAAGGGGGAGGTCGATCCCATCCCCGGCAAGACCATGCCCCAAATCGCCGTGATCGAGCGGGACTATCCGAACCTCTACAAGCGGTTTACGGCGCTCGGACCCCTGATGACCGAGTTGGGCAACGGCGGCAAGGGGATCAACTGGAACACCGACCGCGAGGTGGAAAACCTGGCGGACCTCAACGGGGTGGTGACCGAGGACGGTCCGACCAAGGGCATGCCCCGGATCGAAAGCGACATCGACGCCACCGAGGTGATCCTCATGCTGGCGCCCGAAACCAACGGCGAGGTTGCCGTGAAGGCGTGGGAGGCATTGTCCAGGAATACCGGCCGCGACCACGCCCACCTCGCCGCTCCCAAGGAGGATGAGAAGATCCGGTTCCGGGATGTGGTGGCGCAGCCCCGGAAGATCATCTCGTCGCCCACTTGGTCGGGCCTGGAATCGGAGAAGGTCTGCTACAACGCGGGCTACACCAACGTCCATGAGCTGATTCCATGGCGGACCCTCTCCGGACGGCAGCAGCTCTACCAGGATCATTTGTGGATGCGGGCGTTCGGCGAAGCGCTTTGCGTCTACCGTCCGCCGGTCGATCTCAAGACGGTCAAACCGATCATCGACGAGAAACCGAACGGCAACGACCAGGTGGTCTTGAACTTCATCACCCCGCACCAGAAATGGGGCATCCACTCGACCTATACCGACAATCTGCTGATGCTGACCCTCAATCGGGGCGGGCCGGTGGTTTGGATTTCCGAGGTCGACGCCCGGAAGGCGGGGATTGAGGATAACGACTGGGTCGAGGCCTACAACGTCAACGGCGCGTTGACGGCGCGGGCGGTGGTCTCCCAGCGGATGCGGGAGGGCACCGTCTTCATGTACCACGCCCAGGAGAAGACCATTAATACGCCTGGCGCGGAGACGACGGGCAACCGGGGCGGCATCCACAATTCGGTGACCCGCGCCATCGTCAAGCCCACCCATATGATCGGCGGGTACGCCCAGCAGTCGTACGGCTTCAATTACTACGGCACCGTCGGGTCCAACCGGGACGAGTTCGTCATTGTCCGCAAAATGGAAAACATTGATTGGCTCGAGCGCCCGGCGCCCGATGCCGAGGAGATCGTCTGATGAAAATCCGCGCGCAAATCGGAATGGTGCTCAATCTCGACAAGTGCATCGGCTGCCACACCTGTTCGGTGACCTGCAAGAACGTGTGGACCAACCGCGAAGGCATGGAATATGCCTGGTTCAACAATGTCGAGACCAAGCCCGGCGTCGGTTATCCCAAGGAATGGGAGAACCAGGACAAGTGGAACGGCGGATGGACGCGCACCGGCGGCGGCAAGATCCATCCCAAGATGGGCAATAAATGGCAGATCCTCGCCAAGATTTTCGGCAATCCGGACCTGCCCGAGATCGACGACTATTACGAACCGTTCGACTTCGATTACGAGCACCTGCAAACCGCCCCCGAACTGGAGGCGACTCCGACGGCCCGGCCGCGTTCGGCGATCACCGGCGAACGGATGGAGAAGATCGAATGGGGACCCAACTGGGAGGAGATTCTCGGCGGCGAGTTTTCCAAACGGTCGGCGGACAAGAACTTCGACGATATCGAAAAATCCATCTACGGCGAGTTCGAGAACACCTTCATGATGTATTTGCCGCGGCTGTGCGAGCACTGCCTCAACCCGACCTGTGTCGCGGCGTGTCCCTCGGGCGCCATCTACAAGCGCGAGGAAGACGGGGTCGTGCTCATCGATCAGGAAAAGTGCCGGGGCTGGCGAATGTGCGTGTCGGGCTGTCCCTACAAGAAGATTTATTACAACTGGTCGACCGGCAAATCCGAGAAGTGCACCTTCTGCTTTCCGCGCATCGAGGCCGGCGAGCCGACGGTGTGTTCCGAGACCTGCGTCGGCCGCATCCGCTACCTGGGCGTGGTGCTCTATGACGCCGACGCCATCGAAAAGGCGGCGGCGACGGAAAGCACGGCCGACCTCTACGAAGCGCAGTTGGGTGTCTTCCTCGACCCCGACGATCCCGAGGTGCGGTCCCGGGCGCGCAAGGACGGCGTACCCGACGCCTGGCTGACGGCGGCGCAGGCCTCGCCGGTCTACAAGATGGCCATGGACTGGAAGGTGGCCTTTCCGCTGCATCCGGAATACCGGACGCTGCCCATGGTCTGGTACGTGCCGCCCCTGTCGCCCATCCAGTCGGCGGCCAATTCGGGCCTGGTTGATCTCGAGAACGAGATTCCCGACGTGCGCTCGCTGCGCATTCCGGTGAAGTATCTCGCCAACCTGCTGACCGCCGGCGAGGAGGAGCCGGTCGTCCTTGCCCTGGAACGCATGCTGGCCATGCGGGCCTATATGCGGACCAAGAAAATCAGAGGCGAGCCGGATATATCGATGGCGGAGCGGGTCAACCTGACCCCCCGGCAGATCGAGGACATGTACCACGTGATGGCCATCGCGAATTACGAGGACCGCTTTGTCATTCCGACGTCGCACCGCGAGGTCACCGAGGATGCGTACGATTTGCGCGGCGGCTGCGGGTTCAGCTTCGGCAATGGCTGCTCCGGCGGCACCAGCACCGCGAACCTGTTCGGCAACACAAGCAAGCGGCATCTGACCCCGATCGATGCCCTGGAAAAGGAGCGCGGACAATGAGCCGGATCTACAAGGTGCTGTCGGCGCTTCTCAGCTATCCGGCCGCGGAAATCGCGGAGGCCGCGCCGGTCATGCGGACTGTCGTGAAGGATGCCGCCGAACTGCCGTCTAATGGCCGTAGGGCGCTGTTGAACTTCATCGACGAACTGGCCGCCGGCGATCTGATCGACATGCAGGAACGCTACGTGATGCTGTTCGACCGCACCCGGTCCCTGTCCCTGCACCTGTTCGAGCACGTTTGGGGCGAAAGCCGGGACCGCGGGCAGGCGATGGTCGATCTGGGCCTGCTGTACGAGCGGCATGGCCTTGAGCTGTCGGCCAGGGAGCTCCCCGACTATCTGCCCCTGTTTCTCGAATTCCTGTCGACCCTGCCGGCGGACGAGGCGCGCGCGCTGTTGGCCGAACCGGTGGACGTCCTCGCCACCCTCCATCAGCGCCACCGGAAGCGCGGCACCGTCTATGCGCCCGTGTTCGGGGTGCTGGAAGCGCTTGCCGCGACGGAGCCCAACGAACTGGTGGTCGCGGAACTGCTGTCGCAGCCCGAAGACGACCCCGACGACCTCGAGGCGCTTGACGAAATCTGGGAAGAGGAAGCCGTCCGGTTCGGCCCCGACTCGGCCGGGCAGGGCATCGAGAGCCGCGGTCCGGCCTGCGGCGGAGAACGTCCGGGCGGCGACCCGGTCAACTGAGGAGACGGCGAATGGAGAATTTCCTAAATACGCTCGCTTTCGGAATCTACCCCTATATCGCCCTCGCGGTGCTCGTCCTCGGCTCCATCATCCGTTACGACCGTGAGCCTTACACCTGGCGGTCCGGATCGAGCCAGCTTCTTCGCCGCCGCCAGCTGATTTGGGGATCGGTGACCTTCCACCTCGGTGTCCTGGTGGTTTTCTTCGGCCACCTCTTCGGCCTCCTGACCCCGATCGAGGTCTTTGACGCGCTTGGCATATCCCACGGCGCCAAGCAGATGCTGGCGATCGTCGTGGGCGGTATTGCCGGGATCGCGGCGTTGATCGGCGCGACCATGCTCATCCACCGGCGCCTGTTCGATGCCCGGATCCGCGCCACCTCCACATTCGGCGATCATGCGGTGATCATCCTGCTATGGGTGCAGTTGGCGCTCGGCCTGGCGACCATCCCGCTTTCCATGGGCCACCTGGACGGCGGCGAGATGCTCAAGTTCATGGCCTGGGCGCAGGGCATATTCACCTTCAACCCCGGGGCGGCCGATCTGGTTGCCGGGGCGCATCCCATCTTCAAGCTTCACCTGCTGCTCGGATTGACCATCTTCCTGATCTTCCCGTTTACCCGGCTGGTGCACATGTTCAGCGCGCCGGTGCGCTACGTTTGGCGGTCCGGGTATCAGATTGTCCGGACGCGCTCCGCCGCGCCGTAGCGATCGCCCGCCGGGCGGCCGGCTTCGCTTTCCCGGGCGGTTCCGTGATCCTGGGCTCGGGCGGCCGCCGGCCCGGCCGGTGGAACGGAGCTGGACCGGCGCGATATCGGGCCTGGTCATGACCGGGCCCACCCGGACCAAACCTCAACGATTTCCGCGCCATTCTGGCGGCCGGTTAGGAGGGCGCCGGGGACGCGGTCTCGTAGGCGCGCCGGGGGTTACAGTTTCAGCCGTTCCCGGGCGATGCGTTCGGCCGCCTGGCGGCGCTTTTCGATAATGTCGGACATCAGCCCGGTGACCGCGTCGACGGTCTCCGCCGGCGCGGTGTCCGGGTGGCCGCCTTCGAACGGGGGCGCCGGATCGTATTCCAGGAGCAACTGGATGCGCCGGGCGGCATCCTCGCCCAGCAGCCGGGAAGCCAGCACCAGCCCGAAATCGATGCCCGACGTCACGCCGCCGCCGGAGACGAACTTTCCGTCCTCGACGACACGCTCGTTTACCGGCGTCGCGCCCATGAGTTCCAGCAGATGAATGGAACTCCAGTGGCAGGTCGCGCGCCTGCCGGCGAGCAGCCCCGCCGCGGCAAGCACCAGGGAGCCGGTGCACACCGCCGTAACGTATCGGGCGTGGCCGGCCGCGCCCCGGATGAAATCGAGCAGCGCCTCATCGTCCATCGCATCCAGGACGCCGGGGCCGCCGGGGACGAAGAGCACGTCCGGCCGGCCGTAATCCTCGAACGCCGCGCTCGGCGTCAGGATCAGGCCGCCCTGTGCCTCGATGGGCTCCAACCGGTGCCACAAGAGATCGATCCGGGTGCGGGGATCGGCGTTCAGCACCTCGTAGGGGCCGGTGAGATCGAGCTGGGTCAACTTCGGGAACAGCACCATGCCGATGCGGATGGGGGGTTGTCCGTTCATCGCCGTCTACCCCAGGACCGTGCCCTTGCTCTCGCTATCCATCATGATGGTGTCGTGGGACGCGGAGAGGGCCTTGGTGAATTCCGGATCGGCCTTTTGCTCGGGCGTCAGGTCTTCGACCGCCTGGAACAAAGCCTCCATGCCGCCCGGCGAGAACACCATCAGCATCTTCATACCGCCCTCGGATTCGATCTGGTGGGGGACGCCCGGCGGCACATGGACGCAGGCGCCCTGTTCGGCGGTGAAGGATTTTTTGCCGACGGTCACCTCGGCGGAACCTTCGATGATGTAGAAGGTCTGAGAGCGCGTGTCGTGTTTGTGCATGCGGGAGACGAAACCGGGCTGACAGGTCTCTTCGATGAGTTCGAACGACCCGCCCGTATCGCCGGCGCCGACCATGATGTTGAGCCGGTTGGCGCCGGCGGCGATCAGGTTGCCGCCTTCCGGTTCCACCAAACGCAGTTTCTGCATGTTTCCTCTCCCGCTGCCTGTCCTCGCCGTGCATCACTATAACGGGGCATTGGGGCCGGAGAAACGCGGCGGCGCTTCGGGGGGCCGGAAATTGTTCTAACCCTTCTCCCGTTCCCGCTGCCGAAGCACAAAGCGCTGGACCTTGCCCGTCTGGGTCTTGGGCAGTTCGTCGATGTACTCCACGGCGCGGGGGTACTTGTAGGGCGCGATCCCGTTCTTGACGAAATCCTGCAGCTCGGCGGTCAACGCCTCGCCGGTCCCGGCGCCGGGCCGCGGCACGATGAACGCCTTGACGATGTTGGTGCGGTCGGGATCCGGCGACGCGACGACGGCGCACTCGGCGACCGCCGGGTGTTCGAGCAGCATCGCCTCCACCTCGGGGCCGGAAATGTTGTAGCCGGACGAAATGATCATATCGTCGCCCCGCGCCACGTAGCGGAAGTAGCCTTCGTCGCTCATCTCATAGACGTCGCCGGGATAGTTCCAGCCGTCCTTCACGTACATTTTCTGCCGCTCGATGTCGTTGATGTAGCGGCAGCCGGTGGGGCCCTTGACCGCGAGTTGCCCCGGCGTGCCCGGCGGCGCCTCGTTTCCGTCGTCGTCGACCACCTTGGCCCGGTAACCGGGAATCGCGCGGCCGGTGAAGCCGGCCCGCATATCGTCGGGGGTCTCGGACACGAAAATATGGAACATCTCGGTGGCGCCGAGACCGTCGATCAGCCGGATGCCGGTGGCGTCCCTGAAGGCTTCCCACGTCGCCTTGGGCAACGTCTCTCCCGCCGAAATTCCCTGACGCAGCGATGAAATATCGTACTTGTCCCACAGATCGGCCATCGCCCGGTAGGCGGTCGGCGCGGTGTAGATCTGGGTCACGCCGTAGCGCTGGATGGTGTCCAGCACCTCATCGGGCGCCGGCGCGGTGAGGAAACGGGTCGAGGCGCCGTAGCGCATGGGAAATACCGTCAGGCCGCCGAGACCGAAAGTGAACGCCAGCGGCGGCGTTCCGGTCACGACGTCGGTTTCCCCGATCCTGCCGATATGGCGGGGAAAGCAGTCGCAGGTGGCGAGCACGTCCCGATGGAAATGCATGGTGCCTTTCGCCCCGCCGGTGGACCCGGACGTAAAGGCGATCAGGGCGACATCGCCGGCCGAGGTGTCCACCGCCTCGAAATCGGAGAGTTTGCCTTCCATGGCGGTCTCGAGGGTACCCGCGCCGTCGCCGGCCGGGGAAAAGAACGCGAGGTGTTTGAGCTCCGGCCAGCCGGCGGCGGCTTCCTCCATCTCGTCCGACAGGCCGGCCTCGCAGAGCGCATGGGTGACGCCTCCCCGGTCCATGGTGTAGATCAGTTCCCGGGCGCGCAGCAGCGGCATGGTGGTGACGCAGATGCCGCCGGCTTTCAGGACGGCAAACCAGCAGGCGACCAGCATGGGCGTGTTGGCGCCGCGCAGCAGCACCCGGTTGCCGGGAACCAGGCCATGATCCTCGACCAGCACCCGGGCGATCCGATTGGCGCGCCCCTGTAGTTCGGCGTACGTCCACGTCTCCTCGGCCAGGTGCAGGACGGGATTGCCGCCCTTGCCCGCGGCGACCTGGTCGTCGAGCAGGACCTTGGCGACGTTGATCCGGTCCGGGTAGGCGCCGAGTTCGGGGAGCGAATAATCGAAGTCCGGCCACAGCTCCTCGGGCGGCAGACTGTCGGCGGCGAAAGTGTCCGAATGGGCGGTCGGGCCGCCGCCTGGAGGCTTGTTGTCGTTGCTCATGATGAGAAGCTTACCCCATTGGTGTGGCTTCGCAACCGTCCCCGATTTCCGCCCGAATTCGACGAGCCATGCAATTTTTGCAAGACAGAAATGACTAGCAAGCGGCTCGAATTGTTGAATTTTTCGGCTATATCCCCCGTAACGGCAATGACAATCAAGAAGAAAGAGAGACTCCCATGAACGCCCTGTCAAAAGACGCTTCCATCGATGCCGGCCGGCTGAGCCTCGCCGGCCTCCCGAGCCCGCGGCTGGACCCGGATTCGGCCCGGGACTACGCGCGCTACCGGCATTTGAGCAATGGCTTGCGGCTGACAATTGACGATATCAAACGGTTCGCCGCCGGCGTGGTCGACGGTATCCGCTTCATCCTCGAGCGCAACGCCGAGCGCCGGATAATTCAGGAGGTTGAGCGCTTGTCCGCCCGCCAGCGGTCGGACATCGGGATCACGACGTCATCGGCGGAGGTGTTCGTAAACCATCCGCGTGATCGGATCGGCGCCCGTCACGGCCTCTAGACCTCGGGCAAGCCGATCTGTTCATTACGCCCGGTATGGCGCCGCCATGCGGTGCTGCGTGGAACCGGTGTTCGTAAACGCGGCAACCGAACCGGTTTTTTGATGCCGTGTCTGGCCGCGCGGCCTATAATTCAGCCAAACCAAGCACCCCGGAGGGACCCATGGCACTCAGAATCAATGACGAAGCGCCGGATTTCACGGCCGAATCGACGGAAGGCACGATCAATTTCCACGACTGGATCGGTTCGGGCTGGACGATCCTGTTCTCGCACCCCAAGGACTTCACGCCGATCTGCACCACCGAACTCGGCTATATGGCCGGACTGAAACCCGAATTCGAAAAGCGCGGCTGCAAGATCATCGGTATAAGCGTCGACGGCGTCGCCGAGCATGAGAAGTGGTCCGAGGACATCAAGAGTTCCCAGGGCAATGAGCTCAATTATCCCCTGGTCGGCGATCCCGAGCTCAAGGTGGTGAAGGCGTATGACATGCTGCCCGCGGACTCCGGCGACACTTCGGAAGGCCGGACGGCCGCCGACAATGCCACGGCGCGATCCGTGTTCATCATCGGGCCCGACAAGAAAATCAAGGCGACGTTCACCTATCCGATGAGTTCGGGGCGGAACTTCGACGAAATTCTGCGCCTGCTGGATTCCATTCAACTGACCGCGAAGGAGCAGGTTGCGACGCCGGTCAACTGGAATCCCGGAGAAGACGTTGTGATTTTGCCGGCCATCTCCGACGAACAGGCGAAAGAGAAGTACCCGGACGGCTGGAACGCGCCGCTCCCGTATCTCCGGTACGTTCCCGATCCCGGCAAGTAGCCGGTCGACCCCGATGAACGAACGGCGGCCCTTCGGCATGGCGGGCCGCCGTTCTCTATTTCGCGCCCGCGGACCCGGCCCGTCCGTTGCCGGTTAAGTCATTCAATCGTCATCTGATTTTGCTCAATTGGCCATAAGGCGCTAAAAGTGGGCGATTCCGTGCATAGATCGCGGAGCCCGCCGCCATCCACGGAGCCACGCGTGGCCGATCAGGACGTACAGCAGCTGACTGCGCACGGGCCGACGCCCGACACGGTCATCCTCGATCAATTTCCCGACCCGGTTATTTTGCTCAACCGGCGGCGGGAGGTGCTGTTCGCCAATACCGCCGCGGGCGACGTGCTGAGCGGGCGGTTCGCCGGGCGCGATCTGGCATTGTCGTTCCGGCACCCGGCGGTCCTCGAGATCGCCGACCGGGTGATCGGGACGGGCAGAAGCCTGACCGTGGATATTTCGGTTCCGTCCCCGGTGCAACGGAGCTTCCTGGTCCGCGCCTTGGCCCTGGACGACGAGGCGGCGGCGGCCATGCTGATTTTCGAAGATGTCACCGGCGCCAGGGCGGCCGAGGAGATGCGGGCCGACTTCATCGCCAATGTCAGCCACGAATTGCGCTCACCCATCTCATCGCTCGTCGGCTTCATCGAGACGTTACGGGGCCCCGCGGCCGACGACGAGGGCGCGCGGCAAAAGTTTCTTGCCATGATGGCCGAGGAAGCCCAGCGCATGTCCCGGCTGATCGATGACCTGCTGTCGCTGTCCCGGGTCGAAACCATGGAGCATGTGCGCCCCGGCGATAGGCTGGATATCGGTATGGTGCTTCGTTCGACGGCGGAAATGCTGACGCTGCGCGCCGAAGAAAAGAACATGATGATCGAGGTGGATTGCGCCGCGAACCTGCCGCCGGTCATCGGCGACCACGACGAGCTGGTGCAGGTTTTTCACAACCTGTTCGACAACGCCGTCAAATACGGCCGGCGGGGGACGGTCGTGAACGTCAGGGTTACCCCGGCGGTCCCGGTCCCGGGATCACGGGAACCGGGCCTGTCCATCGCCGTTACCGACGAGGGCGTCGGGATCGCACAGGAACACCTGGCCCGCCTCACGGAACGGTTCTATCGGGCCGACAAGGGGCGCTCCCGGGAGATGGGCGGGACCGGTCTCGGACTGGCGATCGTCAAGCACATCGTCAACCGTCACCGGGGTCATTTGGCGATCCGGAGTGAGGTCGGGGAGGGCACCACGTTCACGGTGCATCTCCCCATCGAATCAAACCCACAATGAACCTAGGGTTAACCGTCGCAACCTATTGAAATATATGGGCTGCGAGTGTCATAAAAATGTAATGACAATGTCATAAAAGATGCTCGGCCGGTTCCTAATGTCGCGGCTCATTAGGCGTGAAACGCCATTGACCACTCGATCACAGAATCTCACAGGAGAGTGTCTATTATGATGAGGAAGTCCTTCGTACTCGCCGCCGCGGCCGTGACGGTCGCCTTCGCGGGTGCAGCGGAAGCCCGGGATCAGATTCGCATTGTCGGTTCGTCCACGGTTTTCCCGTTCTCGACGGCTGTCGCCGAAGCCTTCGGCAAGTCGACGAAGTTTAAAACCCCGGTTGTCGAGAGCACCGGTTCAGGCGGCGGTATGAAGCTGTTCTGCGCCGGTATCGGCGTCAACCATCCCGACATCACCAACGCTTCCCGCCGGATCAAGAAGTCCGAGTTCGAGAAGTGCACGAAGGCCGGCATCGGCATCACCGAGGTGAAGGTCGGCTTCGACGGCATCGTTCTCGGCAGTTCCAAGAAGTCCCGGCCGATGAGCCTGACCAAGGCCCAGATTTTCCTGGCCCTGGCCCATAAGGTTCCGCAGAACGGCAAGCTGATCGACAACCCCTACAAGAACTGGAGCGACATCGACAAGAACCTGCCGAAGACTAAAATCGAGGTTCTGGGCCCGCCCCCGACCTCCGGCACCCGCGACGCGTTCGTGGAACTGGCCATGGAAGGCGGCTGCAAGGCTCTCCCGGCGGCCAAGGCCCTCGGCCTGAAGAAGAAGAAGTGCCACGCCATCCGCGAGGACGGCGCCTTCATCGAAGCCGGCGAAAACGACAACCTGATCGTTCAGAAGCTCGAAGCCAACCCGGCCGCGGTCGGCATCTTCGGGTTCAGCTTCCTCGATCAGAACTCAGACAAGATTCAGGGCGCCCGCGTCGACGGCGTTCAACCGACGTTCGACAACATTGCGTCGGGCAAGTACGCCGTCTCCCGCTCCCTTTTCTTCTATGTCAAGCAACAGCACGTCGGCACGATCCCCGGCATCAAGGAGTACGTGAACGAGTTCACCTCCGAGAAGGCCTGGGGTCCGGACGGATATCTGGTCGACAAGGGCCTGATCCCGCTTCCCGACGCCGACCGCAAGAAAATCATGACCAGCGCGCGTGGTCTTCAAGCGCTGAGCATGTAACACGACCCTGGGTTCCGGCGGCCGCATTTCCGGCCGCCGGCATCCGCCCCGCCGCCCGGCGGAAACAAAAATCGCCAACCGGCCAATTATCTAAGAAGAAACGATTTTTCACCCGTCAACTGGAGCGCCGCGCCCGAGGCAGGATGACGGGCGGCACAAAGGTACCCAAGTGAACACCGCCATACTCATCATCGCGCTGCTGGCCCTGACAGCCTTCGCCTACCGGACGGGGAAGAACAGGGCTCTCTCAACAGTCAAGGGCGATGGGCATCTTCTGCATTCCCTTCCCAGCTATCACGGAATGTACGTGGCACTTTGGTGCCTGTTCCCGGCGATTGTCATCGTCTTTGCCTGGCTGATCTTCGAAACCACCATTATCAACGGAATTTTGGTCTCTTCGCTGACAGTCGAACAGCAAGCACTGAGCCCGTCGCAGGTCGAGCTGCTGCTGAACGAAATTCGCAATATCGCCGGCGCCGGCGTCCAGGGCGGGCAGCTTGACGACGCCAAGCTCCGCCTCGCGGAACAGTATTCAAGTTTGAAAAACACCAGTACGGCGGCTCAAATCGTACTGGTGATCGCGGCGGGCGCCGTCGGCCTCGCCCTTGCCCGCACCCATATTGCAGCCCGGTTCCGCAGCCGGCACCGGGTCGAGAAAATGGTTATGGCGGTCCTGGTTATTTGCTCGGCGATTGCCATCCTGACCACCATCGGGATCGTCCTGTCCCTGCTGTTCGAGGCTTGGCGGTTCTTCACCAAGGTGCCGCTCACCGAATTCCTGTTCGGCATTCAGTGGTCGCCCCAGACCGCGTTGCGGGCTGACCAAGTGGGCTCCACCGGCGCCTTCGGCGCGGTGCCGATTTTTGCCGGCACCATGTTGATCACCTTGATTGCGATGATCGTCGCCGTACCGATCGGCCTGATGTCGGCGATCTACATGGCGGAATATTCGACGCCGAAATTCCGCGGCATCGTCAAACCGATCGTCGAAATTCTCGCCGGTATTCCGACGGTGGTGTACGGCTTCTTCGCCGCGTTGACCGTAGGGCCCGCCATCCGGGGCTGGGGTGAGGGATTGGGCCTCACCGTGGCATCCGAAAGTGCGCTCGCCGCCGGCGTCGTGATGGGAATCATGATTATTCCCTTTGTTTCGTCTCTCTCGGACGATGTCATCAACGCGGTGCCCCAGTCATTGCGCGACGGCGCCTATGCCATGGGCGCCACCAAGTCCGAGACCATTCGTCAGGTGATCATTCCGGCCGCGCTGCCGGGCATCGTCGGTTCGATCTTGCTGGCCGTGAGTCGGGCGATCGGCGAGACCATGATCGTTGTGATGGCCGCCGGCCTCGCCGCCAACCTGACCGCGAACCCACTAAGCGCGGTAACCACGGTCACCGTGCAAATCGTCACCCTGTTGGTCGGCGACCAGGAATTTGACAGCGCCAAGACTTTGGCGGCATTCGCCCTCGGTCTGGTGCTGTTCGTCGTCACCCTGTGTCTCAACGTGATCGCGCTGACCGTGGTCAAGAAGTACCGGGAAAAATATGACTGATGATCCGGCAACAATTTTGACCGCCTACAAGCCGGACCTGACCAAGGCTCGGATCAGTAAGCGATATGCGGCCGAGAAGCGGTTCCGCATGTACGGGCTCAGCGCCATCGGCGTTGCCGTCCTGGTGCTCGCCATTCTGTTGATTACCATTGCCGGCACCGGCTACTCGGCGTTCCAGCAGACCCACATCGCCATCGACGTGAATTTCGACAAGGAATCGATCGATCCACAGGGTACCAATGATCCCGGGGTGCTGGCGGAAGCCAATTACCGGGGCATTGCACGTCAGTCGATCCGACATGCCTTCCCCGAAGTCACGGGCCGCCGGGATCAGCGGAACCTGTTCCGCCTGTTCTCCGGCGAGATTGATTTTCAGGTTCGAAATATGGTCCTGGACGATCCGTCGATTATTGGGACCACCCAGCGGGTGTGGTTGAAGGCCGCAGCCGATATCGACATGTTGACCAAGGGCTTTATTGACCGATCGTTGCCCGAGGGTGACCGGCGGGTGAACGACCAATCGCTCACCTGGTACGACAAGCTGGACCGGGACGATAGGGTCAAGAAGCGCTTCAACACCACGTTCTTCACCACGGCCGATAGTCGGGAACCGGAGCAGGCGGGCATCCTGGGCGCCGTCGTCGGCTCGGCGCTAACACTGCTGGTGACCTTGGTGCTGGTGTTCCCCATTGGGGTGGCCGCGGCGGTTTACCTCGAGGAATTCGCGCCTCACAACAAGTGGACCGACATTATCGAGGTCAACATTAACAACCTTGCCGCCGTGCCGTCCATCGTCTTCGGTCTCTTGGGCCTGGCGGTGTTCCTCAATTTCTTCGGCTTGCCCAGATCTGCGCCCTTGGTCGGCGGCATGGTGCTGGGCTTGATGACCCTTCCGACGATCATTATTGCCGGCCGGTCGGCGCTTAAGGCGGTGCCCCCCTCAATCCGCGAAGCGGCATTGGGTATCGGCGCCAGCCGGATGCAGACGGTAACCCATCATGTGTTGCCGCTCGCCATGCCTGGTATGCTCACCGGCACCATTATTGGGATGGCGCAGGCTCTTGGTGAGACCGCGCCGTTGCTGATGATCGGCATGGTCGCCTTCATCGTCGACGTGCCGGGCGGCATCACCGATGCAGCAACGGTGCTCCCGGTTCAAATTTTCCTTTGGGCCGACGCGCCGGAACGCGCATTTGTCGAGAGGACTTCCGCCGCTATCATGGTACTTCTGGCTTTCCTGATCGCCATGAACCTCGCGGCTATTCTCCTGCGGAAGAAATTCGAGAGGCGTTGGTAAGATGGAAAACGTAGCGATTGAAATGGATGCGCCCGTGAACGACGAACCTATGGCGGCGGAAGAAATCAAGGTCTCGGCTCACGACGTCGGCGTGTTCTACGGTGAAATGAATGCGCTCCGGGAAGTGGATATCGACTTTAGGATCAATCAGGTAACCTCGCTCATCGGTCCCTCCGGCTGCGGCAAGTCGACATTTCTCCGCTGCCTCAACCGGATGAACGATACGGTGGATGGATGCCGTGTCGTTGGATCCATCATCATGGACGGCCGCGACATTTACTCCAAGGATGTGGATCCGGTGGAGCTCAGGGCCCGGGTGGGGATGGTCTTTCAGAAGCCCAACCCGTTCCCCAAGTCGATCTATGACAATATCGGTTACGGCCCACGGATTCATGGTATGGCCGCCAAGAAAGAAGAAATGGACGAATTGGTCGAGAAAAGCCTGATCCTCGCCGGTTTGTGGGATGAGGTGAAAGACCGCCTCGACGAACCGGGCACCGGCTTGTCGGGTGGACAGCAGCAGCGCCTGTGCATCGCCCGCGCCATTGCGGTTTCGCCGGAAGTTATCTTGATGGACGAGCCATGCTCGGCTCTCGATCCCATTGCCACCGCCAAGATCGAGGAATTGATCGACGAGTTGCGGCAGAACTACACCATCGTGATCGTGACCCATTCCATGCAGCAGGCCGCCCGTGTGTCTCAGCGGACGGCGTTCTTCCACCTGGGCAACCTTGTGGAGCAGGGCGATACCGAGCAGATTTTTACCAACCCGGTCGACGACCGGACCCAGGCCTACATCACCGGGCGGATCGGCTAACGGGAAACTCAGGAGTTCCAGCGATGAACGAAGACCATATCGTCAGCAGTTACGACGAGGATCTGGAAAAGCTGGACAACCTCATCGCCGAGATGGGGGGACTTGCCGAGGCCCATCTCGCCGACTCCATCGACGCCTTGATCCGCTTCGACACCGAAACCGCGACCCGGATCGTCGACGAGGACAAGAAAATCGACGATTTGGAGACGGAAATAGACAAGTTGACGGTCCAGATGGTGGCGCTGCGCCAGCCGATGGCCGATGACCTCCGGGTCATCATTACCGGCCTCAAGATTTCGTCCAACCTCGAACGGATCGGAGACTACGCCAAAAACATTTCCAAGCGGACCATGACGCTGGCCAAGACCCCGACCATCGGGTCTTCGGTAAATACCATCGCCCGGATGGGCGGCGTGGTTCAGGGGATGATCAAGAACGTGCTCGATGCCTATGTGGCCCGCGACGCCGACAAGGCGGAGGACGTTCGCCGCCGGGACGAGGAAGTGGACCAAATCCACTCCAGCCTGTTCCGGGAACTCCTGACCTACATGATGGAAGATCCGCGGAAGATAGGAACATGCACACACCTTCTGTTTATCGCCAAGAATGTCGAACGGATCGGCGATCACGTAACCAGCATCGCCGAGCAGATTCACTTCATGGTCCACGGGACCTTCCCGTCCGATGACCGGCCCAAGGGAGACAGCTCAAGCTTCACCGTCGTCGAAACGGGCGGCGGGTCCAACGGCTGACGCGAGGTTGAATGTGAAACCCCTGGTCCTGATCGTTGAAGACGAACCGCCTCTCGTGGAGGTGCTGCGATACAACTTCCAGAGCGCCGGTTTCGATACGCTGACCACGATGGACGGCGAGGAGGCCCTGATCATGGTCGAGGAGGAAAGCCCCGACCTGATCGTGCTCGACTGGATGCTGCCCGGCCTGTCGGGGATCGAGGTTTGCCGGATGATCCGGGAGCGGCGGAAAACCCGGGCGTCACCGATCATCATGCTGACGGCCCGCGGCGAGGAAGGCGACCGGATTCGCGGTCTCGATGCCGGCGCCGACGACTACGTGGTCAAGCCGTTTTCGCCCAACGAGTTGGTGGCCCGCGCCCGCGCCGTTATCCGGCGCACCCGCCCGGCGCTGGCCGAAGAGGTGCTCAATTACGGCGGCGTCGAGATGGACCTCGCCGCCCACAAGGTGCGCCGCGAAGGCCGGGCGATCCATCTGGGCCCGACCGAATACCGGCTGCTGCGGGTGTTGTTGGAACGCCCCACCCGGGTATTTTCCCGCGAGCAGCTTCTGGACGCGGTCTGGGGCCGGGATGTCTACGTCGAGGAACGTACCGTCGACGTCCATATTCGCCGCCTGCGCAAGGCCTTGAACGGAGCGGAAGAGGCCGACCTCATCCGCACGGTCCGCGGCGGCGGCTACGCCATCGACGCCAGGGCGAATTAATCCCGGCCAAATTGATCCAATTTGGCCGGAAACTGCTCTAGGCTTCCGCCATGAAGCCGTTCGCTCCCCTGATTGCCGGCCTTGTCTGGCTGTTGACCGAGACCGCACCGGCACCCGCCGCGGGTCCCGTTCCCGCCCTGCCCGAATGGCTGCCGCCGCCCGCCGGCTGGGAGCGGTTGTCGCCAGGGAAGGCCGAGCTCGGCCGGCGGCTGTTCTACGACACCCGGCTGTCGGCGACCGGGGACGTATCGTGCGCAACCTGTCATCGCCAGGACCGGGCGTTTTCGGACCCGCGCGGCGTATCGGCCGGCGCCTTCGGCGATCGGCTTCGGAGAAACGCCCCCAGCCTCGCGAACGTGGCCTACCGGCCCGTTCTCCTCTGGGCCAATCCCGATGTCCGCAGATTGGAGGACCAGTTGCTGCGGCCTCTGTTTGGCGCCGACCCCCCGGAAATGGGGATGAACGGGCGGGAGGATCAACTGCGCCGGCTGTTCCGGCGGGACGAAACCTACCGGCGGATGTTCGATGCGGCTTTCGGTGCCGGCGGAGACCGGTTGGAACAGATGGCCGTGGCCATGGCTGAATTTCAACGCACGCTGATATCCGCCCGCTCCGCCTACGATCGCTTTCGGGCCGGTGACCGGCAAGCGATTCTTCCTGCTGCCCGGGCCGGCGCCGACTTGTTTTTCTCGGAGCGCCTGCAGTGTTTTCAGTGCCACGGCGGACTGCACTTCACCGACACGCATCGGGACCGGCGGCTGGCCTTTGACGAGGCGGCGTTTCACAACACCGGGCTCGGCGATCCGGATGATCCGGGATTGGCGGCGGTGACCGGCCGGCCGGAAGATCGTGGCCGGTTCCGCACGCCCAGTTTGCGCAATGTCGCCGTCACCGCGCCGTACATGCATGACGGCAGCGTCGAAACCCTGCGCGGGGTGATCGAACTCTACGCCGCCGGCGGACGCCCCGGAGGCGGACCGGACCGGAGCTCCCTGGTCCCCGGATTTGAGATCAGCGAGAACGAAATTCGCCATTTGACCGCGTTTCTGGAGAGCCTGACCGATGAGGCGTTTCTGACCGACCCGGCCTATGCCAATCCGTTCCCGGCACGCAAATAGGCGCCGTCGTCGAGGTTTGATTCACGCCCGGGGCAGGGCTAAAAGAGCCCGGTCCACGACAACTCGGACCGCGGAAATCCCATGGCCTCCTATCAATACGTCTATGTGATGAAACAGCTGACCAAGGTCCTGCCCGGGGGGAGGGAACTGGTCAAGGATGTCTCGCTGTCGTTTTTTCCCGGCGCCAAAATCGGGGTGCTCGGCGTCAATGGCGCCGGCAAATCGACCCTGCTCAGGATCATGGCCGGGATCGACAGGGAATTTAACGGTGAAGCCTGGGCGGCCGACGGCGCGACCGTCGGATACCTGCCCCAGGAGCCGGGGCTGGATCCGGACAAGACCGTCGAGGAGAACGTGGTCGAAGGACTTGGCGAGACCACCGGGCTGATCGCCCGGTTCAACGAGATATCCGAAAAATTCGCCGAGCCCATGGAGGATGACGAAATGAATGCCCTGCTCGCCGAGCAGGGAGAGTTGCAGGAGAAGATCGACGCGGTCAACGGCTGGGAAATCGAGCGCACTGTGGAAATTGCCATGGATGCCCTCCGCTGCCCGCCGGGTGATGCCGATGTGACCAAACTTTCGGGCGGCGAGCGCCGGCGCGTCGCGCTGTGCCGTCTGTTGTTGCAGAAGCCGGACCTTCTCCTGCTCGATGAGCCGACCAACCACCTGGACGCCGAGTCCGTGGGTTGGCTGGAGCTTCATCTGCAGGCATACGAAGGCACGGTGGTCGCCGTCACCCACGACCGCTACTTCCTCGATAATGTGGCGGGGTGGATTCTGGAGGTCGACCGGGGACGCGGCATCCCGTACGAAGGCAATTATTCTTCGTGGCTCGAGCAGAAACAGCAGCGTCTGGCCCTTGAAGAGAAGCAGGAAAAGGCCCGCCAGCGGACCCTCGCCCAGGAACTGGAATGGATTCGCCAATCGCCGCGGGCGCGGCAGGCCAAGTCCAAGGCCCGAATCCAGGCCTTCGAGGCGTTGCGGGCGCAGGCCGCGGAACGAAATCCCGACACCGCTCAGATCATCATCCCCGAAGGTCCCCGGCTGGGCGATCTGGTCATCGAGGCGGCCGATCTTCGCAAAGGCTACGGCAATCACCTGCTGATCGACGATCTGAATTTCAAGCTGCCGCCCGGCGGTATCGTCGGCATCATCGGACCCAACGGCGCCGGCAAGACGACGTTGTTCCGGATGATTTCCGGCCGGGAAGAGCCGGATGGCGGTTCCATCCGGCTCGGCGACACGGTCGAGCTCGGCTACGTCGATCAGTCCCGAGATGTTCTCAATGACGACAACACGGTCTGGGAAGAGATTTCCGAGGGCGAGGCCGAGGTGAATCTCGGCAGCCGCAAGATTCAGAGCCGGGCCTATGTCGGCCAATTCAATTTCCGGGGCCCCGACCAACAAAAGAAAGTCGGCCGGCTTTCAGGCGGCGAACGCAATCGGGTGCACCTCGCCAAGGTGCTGAAGTCGGGCGCCAATGTGATTCTGCTGGATGAGCCGACCAACGATCTTGATGTGGAAACCCTGCGCGCCTTGGAACAGGGCCTCCTGGAGTTTCCGGGCTGCGCGGCGGTGATCAGCCACGACCGCTGGTTCCTCGACCGTATCGCCACCCATATCCTGGCTTTCGAGGGCAACAGCGAGGTGGTCTGGTTCGAGGGCAACTACGAGGATTACGAAGCCGACCGGCGGCGGCGTCTCGGCGAGAAGGCCAATCAGCCGCACCGGATCAAATACAAGCCGCTCACCCGCGACTAGAGTCCGACCTCAATTTGGGGCTTCCCGTTTTTGCGCCCCCCTGACCCCGACCCTTGTGTCTTGCGGAATGAGGTAAGGTGGAGAACCTGTCGGGGGGTTACTGCTTGGCGCCGGGATCCGCGATTTCGAAGTCGCCGCCAAATCCGGGCGCCGGATCGGCGTCGGGTTCCGCGCCGTTCTTGATTTCATCGGCACGCCGCTGCCGGTAGAGGCTGCGAATGGCGGCATAGAAATCGATGGAGCTTTTCTCCAGGTCGTCCAGCACATCCCAGAGCTGATCGCGGGTGTCGATGCCGGCAGCGCCGGTGCGAGAGTAGGCTACGTACTCGCGGCCGGTGTTATTGGTCCAAAGGTTCAGGGGATCCATCAGCGTATCGACCACAAAGCCAATGGCGTCCCGGTAGTTGGAGGGGCCCAGGAGCGGCAGCATCAGGTAGGGGCCTTCCTCAAATCCCCAGACCGCGAGGGTCTGCCCGAAGTCTTCCCGGTGACGTTCAAGGCCCGTGGGCGTCGCTTGGTCGAACAAACCAAGCAGACCGGCCGTGGAGTTGATCACGAACCGTCCGGCTGTGGTCATCGCCCGCTTGAACTCACCCTGTAGGATGTCGTTGAAGAAGGTAACCGGCGAACCCAGATTCTCCAGGAAATTATGTACCGACCGGCGGACGGGGCCAGGCGCGACCACGCGATAAGCGCCGGTCACCGGCCTAATGACCGCCTTGTCGAGACCCTGGTTGAAGCCGAAAATGGCCCGGTTCACCCGTTCGCCGGGGTCGTTTATCTCTCGGAATTCTGCGAGGGCTTCGGGGTCGTTGGCCGGTGCGGCGGCGCACCCCGCTAGGACGGCGACCGCGAGGACCATGGCGGCGCGCCGAACGAACTCCATTAGGTTACCCGGGCTCGCCATTCCGCCTAATTCCACCGATCTCCAAGTTGGTCCGCCACCGCCGAGCGCGGAGAGAAGCCAAATCCACGCCGACGCCTAATAGACAATCCCGTATCGAGGGGTAGTGAATCCAACTCGTAACCGAGACCGGCCACCAAGGTTCGCACCAACTATGTGACGTCGAAACCACAACCGTGTCGATATCATAGAGATGTGGAATACGCCAGTGACGGAAGTCCTCCAATTGGCGGAGGGAACAGGCCTGTGGCGAGTATGTCACACCTTACCCCAAGCCCATGGAATTCATACCGTTTTCGAACGCTTCCCGCGCTGGTCTTCAACGCCGAACAGCCGAGAGGTGCTAGGGCCGGACGTCCATCGGAAATCGCGGCAAAACATAGTTGTTTAGTCGCACGAATCGGCACTTGATAAATATAAAGATATCTTTATACGATCATATATCTTTTCGAAGTTGAGATGCTGCTATGGACGACCTCTTACGATGCCTGCGTGCCGCGGCCGAGCAGACCCGCTTGCGGCTTCTGGTTTTGTGCGCCGATAGCGACCTCACGGTCAGCGAACTGGTCCATATCGTCGGCCAAAGCCAACCCCGGGTGTCCCGGCATCTAAAGGTCTTGACCGATGCGGGGCTGCTTGAGCGGATGCGCGAGGGCAGCTGGGTATTCTATCGGGTGCCGGCATCCGAGCTGTCGGGCGGACTGATCGAACGGCTGCTGGAGCTGATTCCCGAAGACGACGCTCAATTTCAATCGGATCGCGCGCGGCTGGTACTGGTTAAGACGGACCGGTTGGCGGCGGCGGCGGCCTACTTCAAGCAGGTCGCCGGGGACTGGCACCGGCTGCGGTCACTTCATGTCGAGGAACCGACCGTGGAGGCGGCGATCACGAATCTGGCGGATCGCGGCAACCGCGGGAGCCTATTGGATATCGGCACCGGGACGGGCCGGATGTTGGAGCTTTTGGGGCCCTATTTCGACGAAGCGGAAGGTGTGGACCTGTCCCATGAAATGCTGGCAATCGCACGGTCCAACCTTGATAGCCGGGAAGCGGCCCATTGCCGCGTTCGGCACGGCAACATGTATATGCTGCCCTATCCTGATGACAGTTTCGATCTGATCACCATCCATCAGGTCCTTCACTATGCGGGCGAGCCCGAACGGGTGATCGCCGAAGCCGAGCGGGTCTTGCGTCCCGGCGGAAGGGTCGTCGTCGTCGATTTCGCACCCCACGATCTCGAGGAATTGCGTGACCGCCATCAGCACCGGCGCCTGGGGTTCGCAGACGAGGAGTTTGCCGAATGGGCACGCCAATCCGGACTGAATGCCGGTCCGGTGGCCCACCTCACCGGGGGCACACTGACCGTTGTGGTTTGGCACGGTGACAAGGCCGGCGGCCGGCATGCAAAGGACAACGCGCCACTCACCATAAGCGCGCGGGCGGGGGCCGGGGCCGATGCCTGAGAATTCTCGCACCCTTCCGACAATTGCCGCCGCGCCGCAATTTCCGCTCAACGTATCCTTCGAGTTCTTTCCCCCAAAGACCGAAAAGGCGGAAGCTTCCCTGTGGCAGACCGTGGACCGGCTTCAGCCGCTCGATCCCGCTTTCGTTTCGGTGACCTATGGCGCCGGCGGCTCGACCCGGTCCCGCACCCACGACATCGTCCGGCGGATCACCCACGAGCGCGGCATGCGGGCCGCCGCCCACCTTACGTGTGTCGGGGCGAGTCGGGAGGAAGTAGAGGAGGTGGCCCGGGACTATTGGGCGGCCGGCATCAAGCATATCGTCGCGCTGCGCGGTGACCCGCCGGAAGGAGAAGACCGTTACACGCCCCATCCCGACGGCTTCGTGTATGCGGCCGATCTTGTGGCGGGCCTAAGGAAAGTCGCCGATTTTGAAATCAGCGTCGCCGCCTATCCGGAAACCCATCCCGAAGCCGCCAGTGCCGATGCCGATCTCGACAATCTGAAGCGCAAGGTGGATGCAGGCGCCGGCTGCGCCATCACCCAGTTCTTTTTCGACGTCGATTGCTACTTCCGGTTCGTCGACCGGGCGCGCGCGGCCGGCATTGACGTACCCATCGTCCCGGGCATCCTGCCGGTGACCAACTACGCACAGGTTTGCCGGTTTAGCGCCATGTGCGGCGCTGCCGTTCCGTCTTGGATGGCGGACCTGTTCGATGGCATGGACGACGATCCGGAAACCCGCAAGCTCATTGCCGCGACGGTCGCCGCCGAGCAATGCCGGGCCCTGGCGGCCGAAGGGGTGACCGATTTTCATTTTTATACGCTCAACCGGGCGGACCTGACGTTCGCTATCTGCCACATACTGGGCGTGCGAGCCCGGCCCGGCCCGCCCGCTGCGGAGGCAGAGGCATGACCGCGGCGGTGACCGACCAGGCGAGGGGGCGGTCCAGGACGGCGCTGGCGGAACGCACGGCGCGCCTCAAGCAACTGCTGTCCGAGCGCATTCTGGTTATGGATGGGGCCATGGGGACCATGATCCAGGCCCGAAAATTCGACGAAGAGGAGTTTCGCGGCGAACGGTTTGCCGATCATGCCCATCACCAACGGGGCAACAACGACCTCCTCAATCTCACCCAGCCGGCATTCATCGAGAACATCCACCAATCGTACCTGGAAGCCGGCGCGGACATTCTCAAGGCCAACACGTTCAACTCGACAGCCATCGCCGAGGCCGACTACGGCATGGAGGACGTGGTTCCGGAACTCAACCGCGAAGGTGCCCGCCTCGCCCGGCTGGCCGCCGACAAGGCCGAGGCGGCCGACGGAACCCGGCCGCGTTTCGTCGCCGGCGTGCTCGGCCCGACGAACCGGACGGCGTCCATCTCCCCTGATGTGAACGATCCCGGATTCCGCAATATCTCGTTCGATGAACTGGTTCGCATCTATACGGAATCGGCGACCGGCCTGATCGAGGGCGGCGCCGACATTCTGCTGGTCGAAACGGTCTTCGACACACTCAACTGCAAGGCGGCCATATACGCGATCCGTACGGTCTTCGAGTCGCGCGGGGCGGAAATTCCCCTGATCGTTTCCGGCACCATTACCGATGCGTCGGGCCGCACTCTCTCGGGCCAGACCCCGGAGGCCTTTTGGACGTCGGTGGCTCATGCCAAACCGCTGGCGGTCGGCCTGAACTGCGCGCTCGGCGTCGATCAGCTTCGGCCTCACATCCAATCCCTGGCCGCGGTGGCCGACGTGCCGGTCAGCATTCACCCCAATGCAGGGTTGCCCAACGCCTTCGGGGGGTACGACGACACACCGGAGCATATGTCGGCGATGCTGCGGGAATTTGCCGAAGACGGTTTGGTCAATATGGTCGGTGGTTGTTGCGGCACCACCCCCGAACATATCCGCCAATTGGCGGACGCGATGGCGGGGCTCGCGCCGCGCGAGGTGCCGGAGAAGTCGGCACGCTGCAGCTTGAGCGGGTTGGAACCTCTCGACTTCGGTGACGTAACCGGCTTTGTCAATGTGGGCGAACGGACCAACGTGGCGGGGTCGGCCCGGTTCAAGAAGCTCATCGTCGAGGAGGATTACGCGGCCGCCCTCGAGGTCGCCCGCCAACAGGTGGAGAACGGCGCTCAGGTTATCGACGTCAACATGGATGAGGCGATGCTGGATTCCGAGGCCGCCATGGTGCGGTTCCTGAAGCTGGTCGCCACCGAGCCGGACATCTGCCGGGTGCCGGCGATGATCGATTCTTCCCGTTGGCCGGTCATCCAGGCGGGACTCAAGTGCCTCCAGGGCAAGTGCGTGGTCAATTCCATCAGTCTGAAGGAGGGCGAGGAACCGTTCCTCGAACAGGCCCGCGAGATTCTGAAGTATGGCGCGGCGGTCATCGTCATGGCGTTCGATGAGCAGGGCCAGGCCGACACCCATGACCGGATGGTGGAAATCTGCACCCGGTCCTACCGCCTGCTGGTCGACGAGACCGGCTTTCCCGCCCACGACATCATCTTCGATGCCAACATTTTTCCCGTCGCCACGGGGATCGAGGAACACCGGAACTTCTCCGCCGATTTCATAAAAGCGGTCGCCGGCATCAAGAAGACGCTGCCGGGCGCCATGACCAGCGGCGGGGTCAGCAACGTGTCGTTTTCTTTTCGGGGCAACAATCCGGTTCGCGAGGCCATGCACGCCGTGTTCCTGTATCACGCGGTCAATGCCGGTCTCGACATGGGCATCGTCAATGCCGGACAGTTGGCGGTCTACGCGGATATTCCCAAAGACCTGCGGGAGCGCATAGAGGATGTCATCCTGAATCGCCGCGATGATGCCACCGAACGGCTGCTCGACGTCGCCTCGGAGGTCGAGGGCCAAGTCAAATCCCGGGAGGAAGACCATTCGTGGCGGGACGAACCGGTGGAGTCCCGCCTCGCCCACGCCCTGGTGAAGGGCATCTCGGAATTCATCGAGGAAGACACCGAAGAAGCCCGCCAGGCCGCGGCGCGGCCCATCGGGGTGATCGAGGGCCCGCTGATGGACGGAATGAATATCGTCGGCGACTTGTTCGGGTCCGGGCAGATGTTTCTGCCTCAGGTGGTGAAGAGCGCCCGGGTGATGAAGCAGGCCGTCGCCTACCTGATCCCGTTCATCGAAGAGGAGAGAAACGGCGGCGGCCCGCGCAGTAAGGGCAGGATTCTGCTGGCCACCGTAAAAGGCGACGTTCACGACATCGGAAAGAACATCGTCGGCGTGGTGCTGCAATGCAACGGCTACGAAATCATCGATCTCGGGGTAATGGTCCCCTACGAGAAGATACTGGAATCCGCGAAGGCGGAAGATGCCGACGTCATCGGGCTGTCGGGGCTGATTACCCCGTCACTCGAGGAGATGTCCTCGGTGGCGCGCGAACTCAGCCGGGACGGGTTCAAGCTGCCGCTGCTGATCGGCGGGGCGACGACATCCAAGGTTCACACGGCGGTCAAGATCGAGCCGGAATATGACGGACCCACCGTGCATGTCGTGGACGCCTCCCGCGCCGTCGGCGTCGCCGGCAATCTTTTCAGCGAGAGCTTGCGCGATGACTATCTGGCAGGGATCACGGCCGAGTACGAGGAAGTTCGCGACCGTCATGCGGCCCGCGACAAGACGGACCGGGGGCTGTCGATCGGGGACGCCCGGGCCAATCACGCCAAACTGTCCTGGTCGGGCTATGAACCCCCGGTGCCGGGCCGGCTTGGTCTCCGGGATTTCAAAGATTTCGATCTTGCCGAGCTTACGACGCGGATCGACTGGACGCCGTTTTTCCGGAGTTGGGAGCTCGCCGGGACCTACCCGCGTATCCTCGACGACCCGGTGGTCGGCGAGGCGGCCCAGTCCCTGTACCAGGATGCCCGAGCCATGCTGCAGCGGCTGGTGGCGGAGAAATGGCTGACCGCCAAGGGGGTGATCGGATTCTTCCCGGCGAATGCGGCGGGCGATGACATCGAGATTTACGAAGACGACGATCGGGAGCAGGTCCGGGCCGTGGTGCCGATGCTGCGTCAGCAAATGGCCAAGGGCTCCGGCCGCGCCAATTTTTCCCTGGCCGATTTCATTGCCCGGAAAGGCTCGGGGATCGACGACTATATCGGCGCTTTCGCGGTCACGACGGGGATCGGCATCGAGGAGCATGTTGCGGCCTTCGAAGACGCCAACGACGACTACAACGCTATCCTGCTGAAGGCGCTCGCCGACCGCTTGGCGGAGGCGTTTGCCGAGCGCATGCACGAACGGGTGCGCCAGGAGTTCTGGGGCTACGAGGCGCGGGGCGCGCTCACCAACCCCGAGTTGATCAAGGAAAAGTACCGCGGCATCCGGCCCGCCCCCGGCTATCCGGCCTGCCCCGATCACTCCATCAAGCCGCAGTTGTTCGAGCTGCTGTCCGCCGAGAACCGGATCGGCATTTCACTCACGGAGAGTTTCGCCATGATGCCGGCGGCATCCGTCTCGGGCTATTATTTCGCCCATCCCGAAGCGGAATATTTCGGCATCGGCCGGCTCTCCAGGGATCAAGTCGAGGATTACGCGGCGCGGCGCGGCGTCCCGGTGGAGCAGGCCGAGAAGTGGCTGGCGCCAAATCTTGGCTACGCCCGATAGGGTTCGGCCAAAATGATTGCGTCATGGCCGGGCCCGGACCCGGCCATCCACGTGTACCGCCGGCCGCCAGACGTGGATCACCGGGTGATTGAGGAGAGGGCTGGGGTGAGGGTGAATCGCAACACGCATAGCGCGGCTCAATCGAGTCCGGACCCTAGGCGACCGACTTCATCCAGGCGATGCATTCGTCGAGCGCCGCGGGCGTATTCGCGGCGCCAACCTCACGGCGCCAGCCATGGCCCGGCAGAACCCAGGAAAAGCGATAGTCCCTGAGGCGTTCCATGGACTGGATCTGGGTCGGCCAGTCGTACCAGCACACCCGCCGGCCGGCGCGGAGGCGCGCCTGGTCCGGGCTCCACCACAGATGATCGCCGGTGAACAGGAAGCGTTCCCGATAGAGCAGACAGGCCGATCCCCGGGTGTGGCCGGGTACGGGAATCACCAGCAGGTCGCCGCCGAGGGCGACGGGATCGGCGCCGTCGACCGGCTGTTCGAACATCCGGGTCCCGCCGCCCATGTCGTCCGCGTGCATAATGCGCCGGCAGCCGAAATAATCGGCGAACTTCTGATGGTCGGCGATGTCGTCCCGGTGGCTCAGGAACATGATGTCGACGCCGCCCAGCGCCTCCAGGCGATTGACCAGGTCGCGGGCGAACCGGGGGGAGTCGACCAGCACGTTTCCGTGAGGCCGGCGGATGAAATAGCTGGACGCGCCGTAGGACGCGCTCGAGTGATAGCCGCAGTAATAGACCCCGTCCGCCAGATGCTCGGGGAAGGCCGCCTTGGCGGCCGACATGTCGTGTTTGCTCTCGCTGCCGATGGCCGAGACGGGACAGGTCAGCAACGCCATCAATGCCTGCCGGACCTGATCGCCGTTGGCGGGCTGCCTGTAGACCCGGGAATACGCCCCGTCACCGTCGAAACTGTCCGGCGCCACCCACCGGCAGGCTTCGCAGTCGATACAGGACGAATCGACGAAAAACTCGCCGTCGGCGTTGGTTGCGAGGCGCTGCGCCGGGTTGACCATGCGGGCTCACCTTTCCTGTCTGCCCGCAACCCTAACGGCGCCCCGCCGCCCCATCAACCGGACGCGTTTTGCGGTTAATTGGAATTCGCGATGGTGTTGAAAACCGGAATACAATTTCACCGTCCGGGACGGGTCG
>JAJECC010000120.1 GCA_022822205.1 Rhodospirillales bacterium
ACCACGTTTGCGACGGCTGCTCCGTTCATGGTCCCGAAGCTGGCGCTGCCGACGATGGCGGCATGAGCCGGGCCGCCGCGCAGCGGACCGGTGACGGCAAAGGCGAATTTCAACAATGTCGCCCCCGCGCCGCTGGCTTCCAGGATGGCGCCGAACAGGATAAACACCAAAACGATCTGCCCGACCACCGCCACCGGGCGGCCGAAGACGCCATCGGTGGAGTACCAGAGTTTCTCTGAAATCAGGAACCATTTGACCTCGGGGATATTCAGCGTGCCCGGAATCAAATTACCGAAAAACAAAATCAGCAGCGACAGGAGGCAGACCAGGAAGAGGGGCATGCCGAAATGCCGGAGCGTCAGATAGAAAATGAGGCCGACGCCCATGAACCCTACCGCATAGTCGAAGGTCGTGAACTCGACGAAGAAGTCCATCTGCTCGGTCATCAACGTGATCCACAGGTAGTAGATCAGGAAGAACCCGGCAAAGAAGATTGCGTTGAGCACGACTGACCCGACGCGGACATCCTCACGCTTCACATCCAGGCTTTCGGACGAGAAATAAAGAATGGAGATCAGGATGGGCAGGCCCGTCGTCACGGCCCGCACCCAAACCTCGTCGAACACGCCAAAACCGGCAACGTAAATGGCGAACCCCGCCAACCCCAATGCCAACAGGTCGGCGACCAGCCGGCTATATCGGACGAGACCGTCCACTCCCATAACGCCCGGCCTCCCTTTTATATTTCCGCCGCGGGCAAAGGCGGATTTCCGAGAATAGCATCAGACGCACTCCCGGCAACCATCATTGCCGGCATGCGGTTAGTTGAACGTCGGCATCACGGACGGCAGGAAGATCGCCAGACCCGGGAGCACGAATATCAGCGCCAGGACAACGAGATCGGCAATCACGAACGGTACGACACCGACAAAGATCTTTGTCAGGTCCACGTCCGGAATCACCGATTTTACCGTGAACACGTTGATTCCGATGGGCGGCGTGATCAAGCCGAGCTCGACGACGATGATCACGATGATCCCGAACCAGACCAGATAGAAGTCCGGCGGGATACCGGATGCGCCGGCGACCGCCTCGAGTGACGGCAGGAACACCGGAACGATGAGCAGCAAAATACCGATGCTCTCGAAGATCATGCCCATAATGATGCAAATCACGCAGATCATCAGCGGCAGGGTGAACGGACCTAAATTCAACGCATCGGTAAACTCGACCAACGCCCCGGAGAGGCCGGCGAAATTCAGGAACTGACCGAAGATCAATGCCGCGCCGCCGATAATGAAAATCCGCGCCGTAACGATGGTCGCATCGGCCGCCACATCGATGATCTCCCGAATGGTCCGCATCCGGCCGCGCGACAGGGCGAACATGAACGCGCCGACACAGCCGACGGCGCCCGCCTCGGTTGGCGTAAACACGCCAATATAGATACCGCCCAGCACGAGCAGGAACAGGACGAAGATCGGCCAGGTCTTGTAGAGCGTCCGGCGCCGTTCGGCCCAACCGACCGGGTCCCCGGGCGGTCCGAGTTCGGGCTTGACCAGTACGCTGCCGTACACGGCCCCCATGTAGGAGAGGGTCAGCAGGATGCCCGGTATCACACCGGCGATGAACATCAGCCCGATATTGGTTTCCGTGACGATGCCGTAGATGATCATCGGCACGCTGGGCGGGATCATGATCCCGAGAGTCCCGCCGGCAGCCAGCGTCCCGGAAGCCAGGGAGTCCTTGTACTTGTACTTCCGCATGGGCGGCATGGCGACCCGCGCCATGGTGGCGGCCGTCGCCAGCGAACTGCCGGAAACGGCCGAGAAGCCGGCGCAGGACAGGACGGTCGCCATGGCGAGTCCGCCCTTGTACTTTCCGACCCAGGCATAGCCGGCCTCGAAAAGTTCGTCCGAAATGTTGGCCCGCTGGATGAGGGTTCCCATCATGATAAAGAGGGGCACCACCGACAGACCGAACAAGGTCGAAAAATCGAATATCTCCTGGCCCGAAAGGATGACCGCGCCGAAGAAATCGCCCCGTACGTACCAGAAACCGAAGAAACCGACCGCGAGGGTCGCGTAGGCCAGCGGGATGCCGACGAAGCTCAGGCCCAGGAGAACGGCAAATGCAAGAAGTGAAATAGCCATGACTACGCTTGGCCTCCCTGTTCGGGCCGTTGGGCGTCGTCCCCGGCGTCGATGGCGCCGAAGTCATCGGCGCTCATCTGCTTGAGCGGTCTCCGGATGGACCGGATCGCCATGAGAACGGCGATTACGGCCAGAGCGGTCAGGAGCGTGCCCAGCCACCACCACTCCCATTCGCGGATTTCGGTCTCGTTTCCCTGGCCGTGCATGAATCGGGTGTAATTCGCGATCAGCAGCGTGACCGCGATAATGCCGGCAATGTTCGTGAACAGGCCGAGAATTCTGTAAATGTAGGGAATCTTCTTCATCAGGAACGGCTCGAACAGGGTCACCATGATGTGCGAGCGCTCACCGGAAACGATGACCAGGCCCGAAAAAACGATCGTCCCCAGCAGGAACTCGGTCATCTCGTTGCTGCCGAGGATGGGCTCGCCCAGCCAATAGCGGAGGTTCACGTCACTGAACGTGAGAACCATCATCACCAGAAGCGCTACCGCCGCCAGCACCTTGATGATTTTGTGCAGAAAATCAGTCAGCCCGATCATGTGGATTACCCGCCTCTCACTGGTTCGTTGACTGCCCCGCCCCTGATGCCGGAGGCGGCATCGAAAGACTGGGTCCTTCGATGCCGCCGTCAGCAGAATTTGCGCAGATCTTTACCGTCTGCTTTCAGGCGCCGGTCAGGAGCCCGATGCGACAAACTTCTTGTATTGCTCGACGACTTTCTTGCCGTCCACGCCCATGGACTGAGCACGCTTAAACCATGCGTCATACTGAGGCTTGGCGGCCTTTTCGAGTTCCGCCTCGAAGGCGGCGCTCGCCCGATGCTCCTTAATGCCGGCCTTGGCCAGTTTGTCCTTGGCCACTTCCTCGAAGTCGTCGGACGCCTTGCCGATATTGCGGGCCAGTTCTTCACCGGAGATAGCCGCGATCGCCTTCTTCTGGTCGCCGTTCAACGATTCCCACTTCTTTTTCGACACCATCCAGGCGAAGGACGGCATCATCATCGACTGGGTCGTGAACGTTCCATGCTTCGGGAACTGAACACCGGCGAAGTTGACGATTCCGCCCCGGGTGATGCCGGCGATGCCTTGAACGACCTTGGTCTGGGTAAACTCACCGAGACGCGCCGCCGGGCCCGAGACGTGGTTCACGCCGGCGGCCTTCATGGTCTTGGAAGACGTGCCCGCGAGCGCCCACATCTTCTGGCTCTTCATGTCGGCGATGGAGTTGATCGGCTTGTCCTTCGCGGTGAAGAAGTGAACGCCCCCAAACTGGAACATGCTGAGTACCTTGACGCCCAGCTTGTCGAACTCCTTCTTGTCTCCGAAGTTGTCGTTCCAGGCACGCCAGTAGGCGATACCGCCCTGCACCGCGCTGCCCGAGTTCAGGAACGGAAGAATTCCGAAACCGGGCCCAGCTGCCTGCTTGGCGGTAAAGGCATGGAAGATGAACGCGCAGTCGAATGTGCCGGCGACAATGCCGTTCAACTGCTTCGGCGGCGGAGCCGCATTGGCCGGCAAGAAGTTGATTTTGACCTCACCGTTGGTGACTTTAGCGACTTCCTTGCCCCAGGGCTTCAGGCCCTTATTCACGTAGTGTTTCGGACCGGTAAAGACATTACAGGTCCAACGCTCCGCTGCTTGTGCCTGAGTGGCGCCAAACATGGCCGAGGCGCCGACCGCAAGCGCGGCTACTGCCAATACTTTCTTCATGTGTAAAATCTCCTGTTAAAGATGATTCTCGTGGTCCGCCGACCTAGGCCAGCACACCTGTGTATCCAAGTCTACATGGAAGAGACCACGAGCCGGTTGACTTTCATAAGCCTGCACCCGCCCCGGGCAGCCAACTTCGGCGAAACGTGGTCTCGGTTTGCCCATTTTCATACCTGTAATTCCGCCGCGGGCAAAGGCGGTTTTCCTAAAATCACATCGGACGCTTTCTCGGCAACCATCATCACCGGAATATTGATATTGCCGCCCACCAAATCGGGCATCACCGAGGCATCGACCACCCGCAGGCCCTCGACCCCGCGGACGCGGAATTCCAGATCAACCACGGAGTCGTCATCGGACCCCATGCGGCAGGTGCCGATGGGGTGGAACACGGTCATCATGGTCTGGCGGATAAAGGCGTCGATGCCGTCCTGGCTCGCAACGTCTTCGCCGGGCGCCAACTCCTTGCCCCGATAGCCGTCGAGGGCCGGTTGACGGGCGATCTCCCGCATCATCCGGATGCAGTCCCGGAGCGCCTGGCGGTCGGCTTCCGTCGACAGAAAATCATTGAATACCCGCGCGTGATCGAAGGGATCGGCGGACCGCAGCTTGACCCAGCCCCGGCTTTCCGGCCGCAGATGGCAGGCCCGAAGCGAGAAGCCCTCCGGCGGCGGCGGCATGATCACCGGGAACCATTCCCTGGCGAACATGTTCACCGGACGGAAGAACATCTGGATGTCGGGAATGTCGGCCTCGGGGCGGCTTTTCAGGAAAGCCGTGCCGGCGCCCGGCGGCAGCGTGGCAGGTCCCTGGTGGAAGACGTAGGCGCGGATCATGTTGATGGCCAGCCGATCGAGGCGCAGCGACTTATAATAGGGGGATGGCTTGGCGTAGGCATAGTCGACGCCGACCGATGTATGATCCTGCAGGTTCTCGCCGACATTCCCGCGGTCCGCCCGCACCTCTATGCCCATCTCCCGGAGATGGGCGGCGGGCCCGATGCCGGACAGCATCAGCAAATGGGGAGAGTTGTACGCGCCGCCGCAGAGGATCACATCCCGCTCGGCATGCGCCCGGGCCTCGCCGCTTCCGTCCTTGTAGGCGATGCCCGCCGCCCTGGTGCCGTCGAACACCACCCGGGCGGCCTGGGCGCCGGTCCTGACCGTGATATTGCCCCGCTTGAGCGCCGGGCGCAGATAGGCGGTCGCGGACGAAAAACGCCTGCCGTCGCCGATGGAAAACTGCATCCGGCAGACGCCTTCCTGCTCGGCGCCGTTGAAATCGTCGGTGTAGCCGAATCCGGCCTCTTTGCCCGCGTCGACGAAGGCATCGAACAGGGGGTCCCGCCCCCAATGCTCGACGCAGCGCAGCGGCCCGGAATCGCCGCGGTAGCCGTCGGCCCCGCCGTCAAAGGACTCCATCCGCTTGAAGTAGGGCAGTACGTCGGCATAGGACCAGCCTTCGAGCCCTTTCTGCCGCCAGCGGTCGTAGTCCGCGCGATGGCCCCGGACATAGGCCATCATGTTGATCGACGACGATCCGCCCACCACCCGGCCTCGCGGGTGCCACAGCGAGCGGTTATCGAGCCCCGGCTCGGGCTCCGAGTTGTACTTCCAATTGTACGCCGGGGACTGCCAGATCTTGCCGACGCCGAGGGGCACATGGATCAGCCAGTTTCGATCCATCTTGCCGGCTTCCAGCAGCAATATGCTGGCCCCGTCGGCGCTCAACCGGTTGGCCAGCACACAGCCCGCCGATCCGGCGCCGACGATGATGTAGTCGTATGAAGGGGACCCGTTACTGATCGCTTGTCTCCCGTATGTCCCTGTCAGTCCGCTTGCCCGGCGGATTGACCCGCTCCCGTTGGTTTATGGCCGAGTTCCGCGGCCGGCCGCAATTTTCTCTCACCCAACCGCCCGCATGACGGACGGCTGCGCTTCCGCCTAATCTTCACCGTAATCGTGATCGGGGTAGTTGGTCTCTCCCAGCCGCCAATATCCCCGGGTGTTCATCCAGGCTTTCTCAACGCCCCGGTCGTCCATCAGGTGCTTGCGGACCCGGCGCATGGCGCCCGCTTCGCAGGCAATCCACCAGAGCGTCGTCTCCGGCATGCCGCCCAGGGCCGTTGCGGCATGCTCCAGGAGGCTTCCCTGGACCGCGCCGGTTTCCGCGCGATGCAGCCATGTGGGCGAGACGTCCCGGACCGCGCTCAAGGGCCGTTCGTCGTCCGCATCCGCCACTTCACAGAAGACGGCCGCCTCGCAATCCTCCGGCAGCGCCTCGACGATCATCCCGGCTGCCGGCATGGCCGTTTCATCGGCCAACAACACGGCGTGGGTCGTGCCGTCCGGGATATCCAGCCCCCCGCCCGGGCCGCCGATGAACAACTCGTCTCCCGGCTTGGCGGTCCGCACCCAGTTGGCCGCGAGCCCGTCGCCGTGGTGAACCACCTCCACGTCCAGTTCGTGGGTATCGGCATCGAACCGCCGGGGCGTATAGGTGCGGCTCGGCGGCCGGGGGGCATCCGTGTCGGCCGGCGACCACGTGCCGCCCGGCTCCGGAAACAGAAGTTTGATATGCGCACCCGGTTTGGGCATCGAGAACGCCGCCATGTCCCCGCCGCCGAAGGTCACCCGCGTGAGCCGCGGGACGATCCGCTCGACCTGGATGACCTCGGCGCGCTTGGGGGGCGGGCGCTTTTTCCTGGGTCTCGGGTTTGCCGCCTGAGCAGGTTCAGCCATGTCTTCCTCCTGATCCTCTAACGCGCCGCGACCGAAATGTCGGCGGCCTCGTTGAATGCCTCGAACTTGGAGATGAATTCGGTCACCGTCGCCGCCTCGCCATCGATGGTCACGTCGCCGGCGGCGATCGCCTCCTCGAGGGTGGTCTGACCGAACACCCACTTGAGCAGGAACTCGCGGGAGAACTTCATCGCCGCATCCCGTTCGGCGGGCGGCTCGCGGAAGAACTGGCAAACACCGTGCCGAATCTCCAATGCGCAGGCCTCGTTGGTGTCGGTGGTCTCAAACGCCACGCGCAGATTGGTGTCCCAGGCCTCTTCGGCCTTCAGCCGCACGGTCATGACCTGGAGGATGGCGGCGAGCGGGAACCCGCGGACCTGATCCGGCGATCCCAGCACCATGCCGCCGCCCGCCAAATCAAGCTCGCCCTCAAGCTCCAGGGCGCTGGTCAGGCCCCAGTTCCGCCAGGTGGCGTTCTTCTGCCGGTAGCCCCAGGCGCGCAATGCCCGGGCTTTCAGGTTGCGCGCCTCCCGATCTTCGACGTCGGCCTGGATCAGCCACGTCAGGAGCTCCGCCCCCCACTGATCGTCGCCGTTGTCGATGGCTTCCGTCGCCTTGGCGAGAACCGTGCTCCGGCCGCCCATCATCACCACATAGCGCTTCGCCTTTTCCCGCCACGGCGTCGGGCTGAGGGCAACCGGATCGCCCTGATACCAGCCGAGATAGCCGGCATAGATCGCCGGGATCGAATGCTTGTATGAGCCGTAATATTCGCCGAGCCAGGGATGGTCCTTGAGCCGGTCCGGCATCTCGACGACTTCCTTGATCTCGTCGGGCCGGTAGCCCTTGTTCATGTAGCGAAGCGTCTGATCGTGGACGAACTGAATGGCGTCCCGGTAATCGGCCATCAAGGCGTCGATCTCGTCCGCGCCTTCGACGGGCCGGCCGTGATGCGGGATCAGCAGCTCGGCCCCGAACTCCCGCAGGTGATCAATCCCCTGAGCCCAGACCATGGGATTGCGGAACCGGGTGCCGCGGAGCGCGTAGACGTTGGGAAACGATTCGTAAATGGCGTCGGCGGACAACAGCACCTTTTCATCCGGCAGCCAGACGCAGCATTGGTCCTCGGTTTCCGAGGGATTGAGGTGAACCTCGAACCTGATACCGCCGACCTCGTCCTTGTAGACGTTTTCGAAGGTGGTGTTGGGCGGGACGAAACTCCGGGGCCCGGGCCGCTGAGGCGGACCCAGCCCGGCGCCGACGGTGCCTTCCTCGCTCACCGGCAACCGCATGCCGAACTGATACATGGCGCGCCGGCCGATGATCGGTCCGACCAGCCCGACGTCGCGCATCACGTGATCGGCGAGTTCTTCCTGGCCGATGATCTTCACCTCGCCGGATGAGATTTCCTCGTCGGTGAGAAAAGCGCGCGTCCCGCTCACATGGTCGGCATGGAAGTGGGTGTAGATCACCGTTTTGATCGGCTTGTCGGTGATCTTCTTGAACTCCTCGGCAACCACCGCGGCATTGTCCATGCCGGTCATCGTGTCGACGAGGATGCAGGAATCCTCACCCTCGATCAGGGTGCAGTTCACCACCGTGAAGCCGAAAGCGCAGTAGATATGGTCCCGCAGCTTGTAGATCCGGGGCTTCATGCCGTCCTGGTGAGCCTTTAGGTCCGGATGGACGGAGGGTTTGATTTCGTTCATGGGTCTGATGTCCGGTTGACTTAGGCGTTGACCAGCAGTTGGAGACCGGACGCGGTCACCGACACCGGGGAATAGTAGTTCCGATAAAGCTCGTTCACGTTTTCGTCCAGGGCGCCGCGCATGGTCAGCCACATGACCACCTCGACGCCCTCGGCGCCCGCTTCGCGCATGATGTCCCCGGAGGTGAGCCGGGTCAGGGCCTCGGGATCATTGGCGAGGCGATCCATGAAGGACTGGTCGAACGCCGGGTTGTTGAACCCGGCGCGCTCGCCGCTGAGCTGGTGGGACAGACCGCCTGTGCCCAGCATCATCACCTTCTCGTCGCCGGGGAAGCTGTCGACGGCGCGGCGGATGGCCTTGCCGAGATCGTAGCAGCGCTTGGCCTTGGGGATCGGATGCTGGATGACGTTGACCGCCACCGGCACGATTTTGATTTCCCAGTCGGGCTCCGGCTTCCACAACAGGCGGATGGGCATGGATGCGCCGTGGTCGAGTTCCAGTTCCTGGCAGATGGTGGGATCGAACTCATCCTCGATCAGCGTATCGATGATATGCCAGGACAGGTCCTGGTGCCCCGGCACCGGGGGCAGCGGCCGGGCGCCCCAGCCTTCGTCCCCGCACACGTAACCGGGCGCCGCGCCGAGAGCAAAGGTCGGCATGGCATCCAGGAAAAAGCTCAAGCCGTGATCGTTGTAGATGACGATCGCCGTATCCGGCCGGTTCTCCCGGACCCAGTCGCGCACCGGCCGGGCACCCTCGAAAAACGGCGCATACTCGCCCTCGTTTTCCCGGCCCTGATCCTGGTACGGCACCAGGGCTGGAATGTGCGACACTCCGACGCCGCCGATCATCTGCGCCATTATCGGTCTCCCGCCGGTTCCAGGCCGAGACGGTTTTCGAGGAAATCCTCGTACTCCATGCCCGCCTGATTGGCGCACACCATCCGCATGTTCCATTTGGCGATGGCGGCGATTTTCCAGACGTAATAGACATTGCCGCCGAGCTGGAGGATGCGCAGCAGATCCCGGTCCATGACCGCCTGACACTGCTCGTCCGAAAGGCCGTATTCCTTCATGTACGCCCACTCGTCGGCCTCGAAGCGCTCCCGGTTCGCCGGGTCGATGAACGACATGAACATCTTGTTGAGCACGTAGCCTTTCATGGCCATCCGCCCGTCATAGACGTAGGTGCCCGGAATATCGTCATAGTCTTTTTCAAACATGGTTCTGCCCTGGGTTCCGCCCGGTTTGCGCCTTATGACACCCGGCGCGTTTCGTCATTCGATCATTCCCGGCGCACAGTATCACGCCCGGTCGGGATGTCAGTCCAGATGACGGACAACCCGCTCACTGTCCGCGAAACGGAAAGCGTCCGCGGCGGCTCTACTGGCAGTATCTGCCGCCATCCACGTTGATGCTCTGGCCGGAAAGGAAATCGCTGTCCTCGGAGGCCAGGAATATCAGCGTGCCGACCAGGTCCTCGGGCACCATGTCGCGCTTGAGAATGCGGGACGCGATGGTGGGTGCGCGGGCGACATGAAGCTGCGGGTGGTTGGCGACGCCCTCGCTCTCGGTGAATCCGGGAACGATGCAATTGACGAATATGTTCTTGTCGCCGAATTCCCGCGCCGCCGACCGCGTCAGGCCCAGGATCGCACCCTTGGAGCTCACGTAGTTGGCGAAGCCGGGGCCGCCGTAATAGAAGGTGCCGGACGAGATATTGATGATCTTGCCGCGCCCGTTGGCGAGCATCGACGGGACGACGCCCTTGATGCATTGGAACGAGCCGCGGGCGTTGACCGTCATTACCCGGTCCCACTCCTCGTTGGACATCTCCATGATCGGCGTCAGGCGCAATTCGGCGAACAGCGCCGCGTTATTGACCAGGATCTCGATGGGACCGAATTGCTTGTCGGTCTCGGCCACCATGTCGGCGATGCTGTCGTCGCTGGTGACGTCGGCGGAAACGGCGATCGCCGTCCCGCCGCCGGCGTTGATTTCATCCGCCACCCGGCTCGAATCCGCGATATCCGAGACCACCACCTTGGCGCCTTCGGCGGCCATGGCCTTGGCGTAGGTCTCGCCGATCCCCTGGGCGGCGCCGGTGACGATGGCCACCTTGTCTTTCAGTCTGCTCATTATCAATGTCTCCTTGAACTCTATCCACTTAAACGTCCGCGAAATCCTGGCACCACTCGAGAATGCCCTTCTGAAAGCTCCGCCGTTGCCGGGCCGCCTCGATCCACCCCATCACCTTGGGGAACCGATCGAAGTCGTAACCGCTGCCCACCAGAACGAAATGTATGGGCAACCAGGAGATATCGGCCAAGCCGAATTTTTCTCCGGACAGCCAATCGTAGGTGTTCAGGACTTCTTCGGCATCGGAGAACGCCGCGTCCAGCAGCTCGACGGCGGTCCTGATGTCGTCCGCCGAAAACTGCGAGTCGCCCGCGTGCTTGGCATGGAACTCGATCAGCTCTTCGTTGGTCTGGAGCGAGTCGTAGAGTTCCTGCTCCTCGGCCGTCTTATGCAGCTTGGGCGCCATCTTCGTCGCGTAGACATAGGGCTTGACCGCCTTGACATGGAGATCCGCCGCCCGCGCGAGCCAAGTATCGATGGCGTCGGCATGGGCCGCCGGCCTGAGGGGCGGCTCGGGATAGGCCTCGTCCAAATAGGCGATGATCTCGTTGGATTCGATATGAACCACGCCCTCGTGGATCATCGTCGGCACAAGGCCGTTGGGATTGATGGCGAAGTAGCCCTCGTCGAGATTTTCCTTCTTCTTGAGGTCGATGTGGTGGCTTTCCCAATCCAGCCCTTTTTCTTCCAGGGTCATCCGAACCCGCATGGAGCAGTTGGAAATGTCCCCGTGGTAGAGGTGAATGCCGGACAGCGCGGCGACGGATTTATCCTTCGGTGTGATCACAACCATTGCAATTTCCTCCCGCTATTGCCCGAGCATGGTTTCGGGCAGATACATGGCGATGGGCGGAAACGCAACCAATAGCGCGATCATCAGCGCCATCGCAAACCAGAACGGCCAAATCCCCTTGAAGATGGTTCGCATGGGAACATCCGGGGCGATGGATTTGACCACAAATACGTTGATGCCGACCGGCGGCGAAATCATCCCCATCTCCAAAACGACCACGACGATGATGCCGAACCATATCAGGTCCCAGCCGAGCTGGGTCGCGAGCGCCACCACCACCGGTATGGTCAGCACCAGCATGGCGATGCTTTCGAGGAACGTGCCCAGGAACATATAGATCAGGATGACCACGATCAGGATGCCCACCTCGCCGATGGGCAGCGAGGTGAGAAAGGTGACCATGTCGGCGGCGAGGCCGGTGAGCGACATGAACGGGATGAATATGAAGGCGCCGATGATGATCAGGAAGACGGTCGCCGTCGCCTTCATGGTTTGAAGAATAATCTCGTGGGTCATGGACCACCTGAGCGACCGCCGCGCCGCGCCGACGACGAACGTCAGAAATGCGCCCACGGCGGATGCCTCCACAGGCGTGAAGAAGCCGGTGTACATGCCGCCGATGGTGATACCGACCACCACGACAATCGGCACCGCGGAGATCAGGGACTCCCGCCGGGCCGGGGCGCTCGCGCGCTCTCCGGCCGGTCCCCGCTCGGGCTTCATGCGCACCAGCAGCCAGATGGTGCCGACGAACAGCAGGGTCAGAACGATGCCGGGGACCACGCCGGCCATGAACAGACGGCCGATGGATTGGTCGGTCAGGACCGCATAGATGATCATGCCGCCGGACGGCGGAATCAGGAATCCGAGGGTGCCGCCGGCCGCCACCGAGCCCGTCGAGAGCTCCGGCGCGTATTTGAAGCGTTTCATCTCGGGCAGCGCCACCCGGCCCATGGTGACGGCGGAGGCGAGCGATGAACCGGACAGCGCCGCAAACCCGGCGCACGCGGTGATCGTCGCGGATGCGAGCCCGCCCTTGTAGTGGCCGATCCACCGGTAGGCGGCGGTAAACAGATCGCGGGACATGCCCGATGCGCCGGCGAGGTTGCCCATCAGGATGAACATGGGGATGACCAGCAGGTTGAAATTGGACGCCGCCTCGAACGCTTCGCCGGACAGGTTCGACATGGCGGTCTTCCAGCCCCGCTCCCACGCCTGTTCGGGCGACATGCCGAGGCCGAGGAACCGGTTGGCGGTGGCGGCGATCGTGCCGACGGTGCCGACGAAAATCATCGACAGCGCAACCGGAAACCTGAGCGCCAGCAGGGCGAACAGCACCAGCAGCCCGACGACGCCGATGAGCGACATGCTGATCATCTATTCGTCCTGAATTCCGCCGATTTCGCGGATCGCCCCGCGAACCACCAGCTGAACGGCGTCGGTCACCAGGATGAGCCCGTAGAACCCGACCAGGATGCTCATGACGTAGTAGTAGGGCTCGTAGGAGATCAGCAGCTGCTGGGTCGCTTCGCCGAACTTGCTCGCCGAAACGCCGGCCTCGAACAGCCGCCACGACAGCAGCGCGACCAGCACGATCCCGACGATCTTGAGAATGAAGAGCGACCAGCGGGCGAACCCGGGCGACATCCGGGATTCGAATATCTCGATTTCGATGTGCGCCCCGACCCGGCCGCCGAAGGGGATGGCGATCGCGACGATCAGAACGAGATTGAGGATCAGCAGATCCTCGGCCCCGGTGATCGGGTTGTTGAGCATTTTCCGCATGATGATGACGTTGAGGAACGTCAGCAGGACCATGAAGGCGAGGCCTAAGCCGCCGGCGATCACCGTGAAACGGACGACGATCGTGTCCAGCATATCGAGCCACGGCAGCGGTTTCTGTCGGTCGATCAATGTCTGATGCCCGGAAAAAGATGGAGCCGGGACTTGGGAGACCCCGGCCCCGCCGCAACGCTATTGGTTCAAGGCGTTGTAGATTTCCCGGGCATTCTTGATGCCGCGCTTTTCATAGTCGGCGAAGATGCTCTCGATGCCCTTTTTGACCGCCGCATCCATCTTGGCGCGCTCGGCATCGGAAACCTTGACCCACTTCACCTTCTTCATCTTGTCCGACGACCGCATCATCTTCTCGGAGCGATTGTCGGCCCCGTCGAATGTAGCCGCGCCCTCCATGGAAAGCGTCTTGCCGGAAAGCTCGTCAATGATCTTCCGGTGCGCCGGGGACAAACCCTGGTAGCGCTCCTTGTTCATGGCGACGAAGGTCGCGGCGAACTGCACCGGAATATTGTCGACCACATATTTTGAGACGTCCCAGAAGTTCCACGGCGGCGTGATGTTGTTGTAGGACGCGTAGGTGCCGTCGATGGTCCCGGTGGAGAGACCGGTATACATCTGGGTCACCGGCATCTGCACGGGCACGGCCCCCATCGCCTTCAGGATCGGCGTGGTCATGGCGGCGTACGGCACCAGCTTGGCGCCCTTGAGCCCGCCCATGGTGCTCATGTCCCTGGTCGACGCCCACAGGCTGCCGGCGACGGTGAACACGCCGAGATTCTTGACCGCCTTGTATTCGCCGGCCATGTACTTGTCGAAGACGTTCCACATCCGGGTCGTCGACTCCTTGGCATTCTTCGACTTGCCGGGCGGAATGACCAGCATGGTGCGCGGAAACACGGCCGCGGTGTAGGCGCTGACCCCGAAGGTGATGTCGGCGACGCCCTCGACCACGCGCTTGTACTGCTGGACGGGGCCGGCGCCGAGCTGGCCCGCCGGAAACAGTTTCATGGTCAGGGAACCGCCGGAGCGTTCCTTGATTTCCTTACCGAACCAGCCGAACAGGTTGCGGTTGATGTGATGCTGGGGCGGCATGAAGGTCGCGACGGTCAGCTCTTCGGCTTTTACCTCCGCGGCGAACGGTGTCGACACCGCCAACGCCATGCCTGCAAGAATTAGTGATCGCTTCATTGAAGCCTCCTCGGACTGCAAACTTCTCTGGAAGTTGAGACCGGGGAACCTACCGGTTCCTGGACATTAAATCTATTCATGTTATTTTATAAACCATATGAAAATTTCTCATACAGACCACCTCGATGGCAAAATTCTGAGGATATTCCTAGTCATTCTCGAGGAGTCCTCGGTCTCCAAGGCAGCCGTCCGGCTGAACGTGACCCAATCGGCTGTCAGCCATTCCCTCGCAAAGCTGCGCACCGCGCTGAGAGACCCGCTTTTCGTCCGCTCGGGCCAGGGCCTGATGCCGACGGAAACGGCGATTTCGCTGAAGGAACCGGTGCTTCGCGTGCTCGACGGCCTCGCCAGCCTCACCGACCAGCGGCCCTTCGATCCGCGCACCGAAGAGATGGAATTCGTGGTCGCGGCCAACGACCTCCAGCGGGAGTTGATCTTTCCCCGGCTGTGGCGTGAGGCTCACGAAGACGGAATCCGGCTCCGGCTTGAGTTCATGCCGTCGGGGGTGCCCAGTATTTCCATGCTCCGGGACGCCCAATGCCAACTGATCCTGACGCCCATTCCGCCGGACGCGCCGGATATCTTCCAACGCCGGCTGATCAGCGGCGCAATGATGTGCTTCTACGATGCAAGTGTGCGGGAGGCGCCGAAAACGTCCGTTGAGTATCTCAACTCAAACCATATAGCCGTGCGCTTCGCCGGCGGTCTGGGGAGCAGCGTGGCGCTGCGCGGGGCCGATATTCCGGACCTGCCCGAGCCGACCCTCACCGTCTCGAACTTCAACGCCATTCCCTCGTTCGTGAAGGGGACCGACCTGATCGCCACTGAAATGTCTCCCATGCACATCGGCCCGTTGCGGGACCTGGCGATGGCGCCCCTGCCCTTCAGGAGCGACGGCATTTCCCTCTATCTGGTATGGCACGAGCGCAACAACAACGATCCGGCGCATATCTGGATTCGCCGGCGCATCGAGACCATCGCCGACGATATTGCCCGAAGCCTCCGCGCGGCGGACGCCGCCTGAGTTGATCACATCCCCGAGCGTGGAACGCTCACACCAATATGCGAGCCACGCACCATTTGGTTCTGTTGAACGGATTCGGCTTTGCGGCTAGATTCCCTGCCCTTCGCGGCGTGAACGGGCGATGGAGCGCCCTCTCAACCACCGATACAGGGAATTTGAACGAGGACGTGTGATGAGCGATCAACCAAAAGGCCCCGTCTACAACAACAAGCGGTTTAAGCCCAACGACTACAATTTCGACATGTTCATCGGCCCGCGGGCCGGCGAAAAATTCATCGATCACACCTTCACCGAACTCGGGACCGGCAAGGAGGTCAAACTTTCCGATTTCGAGGGTCAATGGACGGTGCTGGAGACCGGGTCATCCACCTGCTCCATGTACACCAAGAACATCCCGACCATGAAGGACATCGCCGGCGAGTATCCGGATGTCACCTTCCTGCTGATCTATGTCCGCGAAGCCCATCCCGGTGAGCGCCTGGGGCCCCATGAAACCATGGAAGAGAAGATGGCGGCGGCCAAGCTGGTGGCGCCCCGCTACGGCGAGCACCGCCGGGTCCTGGTCGACAACCTGGCCGGCGATTTCCATCGCGGCTATGGCGCCATGCCCAACGTGCTTTATGTGATCCGGCCCGACGGCACCGTTCACTACCGCTGCAACTGGGCGACGCCCGAGAAGGTGCGCGAGGTGCTGAACGACCGGGAGACCTACCACACCCACGAAAACGCCGATCTGTTCGAGCTTCGCGCGTCGCGCGCCAAGATGCACATGATCCGCACCATGTGGACCGGCGGCATCCTCGCCCTCTATGACTTCGTCAAGGGCGCGCCGTTCGTGGTCTCCAAGCATGTGAAGACCGACGCCTATTACAAGAAGCACGGGAAGTTCAAAAACCAGTCCGACGACGTCTCCGAAGCCCCCATGCCGGGCACGCCGGCGGCCGCCAAATCAGCCGCCGCACAAGAGGCAAGCCCGCAGCCGGGGGAGTAGACGCGCGAAAAACAGGTAACGGCGCAAATTCGGCCGTTTGGCGACCCACCTGTGGATAAACCCCGTAAATTCGGGGCAATGACCGGTGAATGGACCCTTGCGGTTGATGATTTTTGAGCTATTTAGGGTTGAGATAACGGTTCGTTGACGGCCCGCATATCAGCTACGCAAAAAATGCATAGCTATTTCGCCGGGGTGTCGTTATATACTTGTCCCCTGCTACGGGCGCGTTCCTGGATTCCCAATTGGCGCGCCCTTCGGACAGACAATCCAATCTGCGCGGTTGCGTGTGGTCCCGGGCATCGGGCCGGGTGCGAGTGACTTTGCGGACTGGAATAAGCACCTAGGAGGATACCATGTCGTCTCGTAGCGAGATGAACAAAAAGCCTCAGGCTGACAACCAGAACATCAAGAAGCGCAAGTGCTTGATGTGTTCGAAGGATTTCACGTCGCACCATATCGGTGAGCGGGTATGTCCTGACTGCAAGGGTACCTCGGCGTGGCGCCAGGCGGCGATCGCCATCTAACACGGCCAACCGCCCGAGCTCTTGAGGCTCCGAGTTCGCATTAAAACGGCCGGCCCCCAAACGGGCTGGCCTTTTTGCCGCCCGCGGTCCGGTACCGGACGGCACTCCGACAAAAATCCGCGCGGC
>JAJECC010000010.1 GCA_022822205.1 Rhodospirillales bacterium
CATACAGCGTACAGCTCACCCGTTCCGGCGCGCGCCCGTCCCGGCGCAGCAAATCGAGAAACCGCGCCGCCGCCACCATCGGTCCCATGGTGTGGGAACTGGAAGGACCGATGCCGATCTTGAACAACTCGAAGACGCTGACGAACATGACGCTCCTTCACCCCGAATTCCCAGTCGCCGGGCGAGCGGCCGGTTATTCCTCTTCCGATCTGGCGTCGACCAGCATGTCGCAGATTTCGCGCACCGCCCCCTCGCCGCCTTTATTCTCGGTGACATAAACCGCCGCCGCCAGGGCCTCGCCGGTTGCATCGGCAACGGTTATCGGGCAGCCGACCGCCTCGAATACCGGCAAGTCGTTCAGGTCGTCGCCCACATGGGCCACGTGAGCGAGGTCGATATCGAGTTCCCTGCACAGCCTCGAAAGGGTGTCGAGTTTGTCTTCGCTGGCCAGAAAGACATGCTCGATGCCGAGCCGTTCGGCGCGATGGGCGATGGATCGGGACCGGCTCGCGGTAATGATCGCGACGGGGATGCCCATCGCCTGGACGAGCTGCATGCCGAGCCCGTCCTTGACGTTGAATTTCCGCATTTCCTCGCCCGAATCCGCGTAGTAGAGCCCGCCATCGGTGAGGACGCCGTCCGTGTCCAGCGACAACAGCCGGATCCCGGCGAGGAGCGCCCGCAGGCCGTCGTCTTGTCGTTCGTTCATTGCGCGCCCTCCCCGGCTTTCATCAACGCCTCCACCCGTGCCGCGTCTTCGGGCGTATCCACCCCGATCGAGCCCGGCGCCACCGCCACGGCGGCGACCCGTTCGCCGCGTTCCAGGAACCGGAGTATCTCCATGCTCTCCGCCCGTTCCACCGGTCCGCGCTCGTAGCCGGCGTAGCGCGCCAGGGAGTCCGGCGTAAACGCGTAGAGACCGACATGGACGGTCGGCGTCATCGCCTCGCCCATGGCATAGGGGATGGGGTAGCGGGAAAACGATATGGCGCAGCCATCCATGCCCGGCAGCAGGTGGACGACGGACGGGTCGGCCTGCTGTTCCGGGCTCGCGCCGTCAACATAACCGGTGGCGACATCGATCCCCCGGGGGATCGCATCCAGCAGACAGCGCGCCACCGCGTCGATGGAGTCGGGATGGATCAGCGGCTCGTCGCCCTGGACGTTTATATAGACGTCCGCCGGCCGATTGCGGGCCACTTCGGCCAGCCTGTCGGTGCCCGTCGGATGTTCGCCGGAGGTCATTTCATAGGTCATCCGGTTTGCTTCGCACACCTCGGCAATCCGTTCGTCATCGGTGGCGATCACCACCTCATCGACGGCCGCCGCCGCCGCCGCCCGGTCCCAGACATGGGCGATCATCGGCCGCCCGGCGATGAGCGTTACCGGCTTGCCGGGAAACCGGGTCGAGGCCCAGCGGGCGGGGATAACGGCCAAGACAGTCATGCGGCGAGTATAATCAACAACTTAGCCTGGACTAGCCAAATCGGGGGCGGCGGCGCGGGCCTCCCGCTCCTGGCGCCAGCGCATGGTCTTCAACAGGGTCTCGATGGTGATCGAGCCGAACGTGGCGCGGGCGATATCGTCGATCTCGCCCAGCACCAGATCGAGGGCCCGGCCGATCTCCGTATCCGCCCCGTCGCCGCTCCCGGTGTCCGACGAGATGTCCTCGAACAGGCTGATCACGTCGAGCAGCGTCACCCGCCGGGCATTGCCCGAAAACCGGTAGCCGCCGCCGGCGCCGCGCGCCGAATCCACCAGACCGGCCCGCCCGAGATCACGCAGCACCTTGGCGAGATGGTTGCCGGAAATCCCGTAGGCGGCGGCGATGTCGGCGGCCGATAGCTGCTCGTCCGGATTGGCCGCCAATTCGAGAACCGCGTACAGCCCGTAACGGGTGGCTTTTTGAAGCTTCATCGGCGGCGTCCGCTAATCAATGGGCTTCTCCAGTTCGATGAACGAACCGGCCATCATGCCCTGGGAACGGAAGAACGACATATTGAGCTGGTCGTGGCGCGCCAGCATGGTGCGCACGGTCTTGACCCCGTCGGCGGCGAACCGCTCACAGATGGCGTCGAACAAGGCCGAGCCGACGCCCGCGACCCGGCGTTCATGCACCACGCCGATGGTCAGGATCCAGCCGCAGGGCCGGGAGCCGAATTCCCAGGCCCGCACCTCGCCGACGATGAACCCCAAGAACTCGTGATCGGAGGACGCGCTCTCGGCGATCAGGAAGTGCTGCCCGGGGTGGCGTTCGGTTTCGTGAAACGTCTCGCCCCAATAGTCCGGTTTGTGGAGGCCCGTATTGTCGCCGTCCAGCTCGATCACCAGCGGCAGGTCGTTGGCGGTGGCCCGGCGGACCAGGACATCCGCCTCGCCGTCGCCGGTGGCGTGGCGGGTGGCGTTGTCGTTGGCGAGCAGTGTGGTGTCGTCGGTCATTTGATCTCGACGGTTCAGCTTGGTGCGATTCGCGTATTGACACAATGGGGCGGTTCGCGGCATAAGTAAATAGGTATTTCGGTACCGATTTACTTATAAAGGCAGAAAACCCCATAATTCGGGCGTTTTAAGGAACCCGGGCCGCCTCCATCGAGACATGGCGGGGCCGGGAATCGGGAGAAAGAAGGACTTGGACCCGTCATGATCGACTTCAGAACCCAACCGGACCAGTACAAGCACTGGAAGCTCAGCTTCGACGGCCCCGTCGCCACGCTCACCATGGATGTGGACGAGAACGGCGGCCTGGTGGACGGCTACGAACTCAAGCTCAATTCCTACGACCTCGGCGTCGATATCGAGCTCTATGACATTACCCAGCGGCTGCGCTTCGAGCACCCGGAAGTCGGCTGCGTCATGATGACGTCCGGCAAGGACCGGGTGTTCTGCGCCGGCGCCAACATCAAGATGCTCGGCACCTCGTCCCATGCCTGGAAGGTCAACTTCTGCAAGTTCACCAACGAAACCCGGAACGGGATCGAAGACGCCTCCGAAATCTCCGATCAGAAGTATCTCTGCGTGATCAACGGCGTCGCCGCCGGCGGCGGCTACGAACTCGCCCTCGCCGCCGACCACATCATGCTGGTCGATGACGGCGCATCGTCGGTGTCCCTCCCCGAAGTGCCGCTGTTGGCGGTATTGCCCGGTACCGGCGGGCTGACCCGCGTCGTCGACAAGCGCCACGTGCGCCGCGACCATGCGGACTACTTCTGCACCCTCGCCGAGGGCATCAGGGGCAAGCGCGCCGTCGACTGGAAACTGGTCGACGAGGTGGTGCCGCGCTCCAAGCTCGAGGAAACCGCCGCGGCGCGGGCCCGGGAACTGGCCGCCGCCACCAACCGGCCCACGGACGCCCGCGGCATAGAACTGACGCCGCTGGATATCGATTTCTCCGGCGACGCCGTCAAATACGGCACCCTCGACGTCGAGATCGACCGGGACAACTACGTCGCGACCGTCACGCTGAAGGCCCCCGACGAAGCGCCGTCCGCCGACCTCGCCGCCATTCACGATCAGGGCGCGGCGTACTGGCCGCTGGCCTTCGCCCGCGATCTCGACAATTTCATCATCCACATGCGGACCAACGAGCCCGAGATATCCACCTGGGTGTTCAAGTCCGTCGGCGACGGCGCCAACGTGGCGGCCGCCGACCGGGCGCTGATGGACAACGCCGGCGACTGGCTGGTGCGCGAGATCATCCATTACCTGAAACGCACCCTGAAGCGCCTCGACGTCTCGTCCCGCAGCGTCATCACGCTGGTCGAGCCGGGCAGCGCGTTTTCCGGCACCTTTTTCGAATTCGTCCTTGCCGCCGACCGCTCCTACATGCTGGACGGCAACCTCGAAGGCTCGAACCTGCCGCCCGCCACCATCCGGCTGACGGGCATGAATTTCGGCCATCTCCCCATGTGCAACGGCCTGTCGCGCATGGAGACCCGCTTCCTCGACGAGAGTTCCCGCGTCGAGGACGCCAAGGCCGAGACCGGCAACGATCTGGACGCCGAGGCCGCCGAGGAGCTGGGCCTCGTCACCTTCATCCCGGACGATATCGACTGGGACGACGAAGTGCGCATCGCCATCGAGGAGCGCGCCAGCTTCTCCACCGATGCGCTGACCGGCATGGAGGCCAGCCTTCGCTTTGCCGGTCCCGAAACCCTGGAGACCAAGATTTTCGGCCGGCTCAGTGCGTGGCAGAACTGGATCTTCCAGCGGCCCAATGCGGTCGGCGACGAGGGCGCGTTGAAGCTCTACGGCACGGGGCAGAAGGCTAATTTCAACAAGGAACGGGTATAGAACCATGGCAACCGTTGATCTGAACCAGAAAATTCCCAACAACGTCGGGCTTGCCGACGACCGCCGCCTGCAGCGGGCGCTGGAGAAGTGGCAGCCGGAGTTCCTCAACTGGTGGAACGAACTCGGCCCCGTGCAGAGCGCGGCCAACGACGTCTACCTGCGCACCGCCATCGACGTTTCCGGCGCCGGCTGGGCCCAGTTCGACTACGTGAGGATGCCCGAGTACCGCTGGGGCATTTTCCTCGCCGACAAGGAAGAAGGCCGCGAGGTCAACTTCGGCAGCCACAAGGGCGAGGCCGCCTGGCAGGACGTGCCCGGCGAATACCGCGCCGAACTGCGCCGCCTGATCGTCACCCAGGGCGACACCGAGCCGGCCTCGGTGGAGCAGCAGCGCCGCCTGGGCATGATCTGCCCGTCCCTCTATGACCTGCGTTCGCTCTATCAGGTCAACGTCGAGGAGGGCCGCCACCTGTGGGCGATGGTCTATCTGCTTCACGCCTACTTCGGCCGCGACGGCCGCGAGGAAGCGGAGGAGATGCTGCAGCGTCACGCCGGCGATGCGGACAAGCCCCGCATCCTGGAGGCGTTCAACGAGAACACCGATAACTGGCTGAGCTTCTTCATGTTCACCTACTTCCAGGACCGGGACGGCAAGTTCCAGCTCCACAGCCTGGCCGAAAGCGGCTTCGATCCGCTGGCCCGGACCTGCCAGTTCATGCTGACCGAGGAAGCCCACCACATGTTCGTCGGCGAGACCGGCGTCGGCCGGGTGGTCAAGCGCGCCGCCCAGATGTCGGCCGAGCACGACACCCTCGATATCCGCCCCCACGGCGGCATCGACCTGCCAACCATCCAGAAGTACATGAACTTCCACTTCTCCATCTGCCTCGATCTGTTCGGGCAGGAGCACTCCACCAACGGGGCCAACTACTATTCCATGGGCCTCAAGGGGCGCTACCTGGAAACCAAGATCGACGACGATCATGTGCTGACGGACGCGGTCTACAACGTGCCGATCATCGAGAACGGCAAGGTCGCCACCGGCGAGGACACCGCCCTTCTGGCCATCAACGAGCGGCTCCGCGACGACTACATCGCCGACTGCCAGCGCGGCGTCGACCGGTGGAACAAGTCGATCAGGGATGCCGGCGTCGACTTCGAGCTCACGCTGCCCCACAAGGCGTTCCACCGGAACATCGGCACCTTCCGGAGCCAGTACGCCTCGCCCGGGGGCGAGATCATGGAGAAGGACGCCTGGGAGGCGAAGGCCCACGAGTGGCTGCCCACCGAGGACGACAGGAAGTACGTGCTGTCGCTGATGGCGCCGGTTCACGAGCCCGGCAAGATGGCCAACTGGATCGCCCCGCCGGACCGCGGCATCCACGGCCAGCCCATCGAGTTCGAGTACGTGCGGCTTCATTAGGAGTGGATGGCCGCGGTCCTCATCATGGAATCACGGGCCGGGTAAACCCGGCCCGGGGCCGCGGCCTCCACGGCCAGCCGATAGAGTTCGAGTACGTGCGCATACACTAAGTCCAACGCCGTCATGCCCCGCCTTCGCGCGGGGCATCCAGGCCTTCATTTCTGGATCACCCGGGCATAGCCGGGTGATGACGATGGAGGGAATCCAGCGAAAATCCCCGGGGTCAAACCCGGGGCTTTTTTGTTCCGCAAATCGCCGTCGGCGCCTACGAAAATCTCTCGGTGTATTGAGCGCAAATCCGTTGGATCATCGACTCGTAGTGCAGCGGATCTCCTATCGGTACGCTTGGAGGAGAAGGTGCGATCCGGGTGGGTTTATGCGAACCTCTGAGCGCCTCGAAATTCGGGTTCTTAATCAGGTTGTCATGTTCGATCACCGTGATCCCGAGTGCTTCGATCCCTCCGGCATCGGTTTCCGAATTTCGTAGATTTATTGAACGGAACTTGTCCACCGTTTCGCGGGCAATCTGGCGGGCCGTCTTGCTCTTGGAATAATGTTCGGTGATGTCGTCCTGTTCTCGCAGAGGCGACCAAAATATCTCGGAACTGTTGACCACCAGATAGGCTCCGGCGACCGTCTTGGGGTTATACTGGTGGGCGTAGCCGTGAAACGAATTGAAGTCGCGCAACCGGTTTAGGCGGGCTTTTCCGTGTTCGGTCCAGATGGATTTGAGCTCGATGGCGATCTCAATCATTACGGGAGGCGCCATTCCGATTTGGCCGGCTGATGTCTGGTCCAAGAGGTTCCGGTTCCCGGCCTCGGTGGATGAAGTCCCGATCGCAATATCGATAACCCAATCGGCGAAGCCGACCTGTTGGTGATGTCTAAGTTTTGCGACAATCTCGCCCGCTGCCGCACGCTCGGCAATCAGCGGGCAATGCCGAACGAGATCCCTGATGATGATCAGTGATTGAAAGTCGCTGTGTTTTGAAGTGCGCGGATGGTAACCCTCCGCGGAAATGTGCTCGACCAGTTCAGATTCCATAGTCCGCGCCGATGCTAAATGACCACAGGCGTCGACCCGGAGAACCGCAACTGTCCGGCTTCGGTGGTTATCCTCTCACGAGCACGCTCCACATACTCGTGTTCGATCTCGATCGAAACGGAATTTCTCCCGGCTCGCATGGCGCCGATGGCGGTGGAGCCGGAACCTGCAAACGGGTCCAACACGATATCTCCGGCGAAACTAAACATCCTGACGAGGCGCTCGGCCAATTCCGCCGGGTATGGCGCGGGGTGTCCATTCCGGAGACTGGCGCCTTTGATGTCGTGCCATACCGGCCGCATCCAGGCGTCAACTTCGGACTTTTGCAGCATTGAAAGCGCCTTTTGGATCATTGGCGTGTTTCGGTATCCGCCGGGCTTTCTGAGCAGAAGAATGTGCTCGTGGTCATTCTTGATAATGGCGCCCGGCTGATAGGGCTTGCCGTAGTATCCGCTCGATCCCCCTCCAGCCTCATTCGTTCGATTGCCGATTTTGAACCAGAGGATCGGCGTCAAATTGTCGAGGCCCAGTTTCCGGCTTCGTACTTGTATGTCGGCGGGCAGAGGAAGCACGCGGTGCCTCCCATCTATTCTCCGGGGAATGAGGATGTCCCCGATCACGCAGCATATCCGCCCCCCGGGCACCAACACGCGCCTGCATTCACGCCAAACACGGTCCAGTTCGTTCAGGAATTCCTCGTAGTCCGAAAACCGGCCCAACTGCCTGCCCCCGGCGTCGGAGGCATATTCCTTCAAATCAAAATATGGCGGGGAGGTGACGACCAAATGCACCGACTCGTCGGCTATGCCTGACAGGTCGCGGGCATCGCCTACATCGATGCTGTGGGAAGTTTGATTGTACGGGCTGGGCCACGCCGCATTCCGGTAAAATTCGTTCGCCCTCCGGAGTAATTCCGGCGCACCCGGCTCATTGTCTTTGGTTGGCAGCGCCGGACTAATCCCGTCCGAACGAAACGGCTGCTGATCGTCATCCAGCGGTTGAGCTATTCGGACGGCGTCCATACAAACCCCCTAATTGCTATTGACCAGATTCTCTATTTGATGGCTACAGAAATCTCGCGAAACGGCCCAAAATTCCATACAAAGGCGAGCTGGAACAAAAATAGAACAAATGTCGCCAATAATCAAATCGGACCGGGGCATCCAGGCCTTCATTTCTGGATCACCCGGGCACAGCCGGGTGATGACGATGGAGGGAATCCAACGAAAAGCCCCGAGTTCAAACCCGGGGGATTTTTGCGCCTAGCCGCCGCGGGTAAGCTGTCTTTCGGCGAAGTTGCGGATCAGCTTGCCGAGCTCCTTTTGATCGACGGCGCGCTCGGCTTCCTCGGGACCGTACCAGGCCCGGTCCCGCTGTTTCGATTCGGGAAAGTCGTCGGCTTCATGGACGACTTCCATGGGATAGACCCGGACCCGGCAGGTATCGCCGCCCTTGTCATCGCGTTTGGTATAGACGTAGGAGCCGATGGACCGGCTGCCGATGACGCCCGTGAGCCCGGCCTCCTCGTAGGCTTCGAATCGCGCCGTCTCGCGCGGCGTCAACCCCGGTTCGATGTGCCCCTTGGGCACGATCCAGCGCCGCGAGGTGCGCGACGTGATCAGCATGCATTCCACGGCGCCGTCGACGACCCGATACGGCAGGACGCCCACCTGCCGGACCAGCGACAGATTGATCATCGCGCGACCCTCCGGTTTCGGCGGGCACACCGCCCGAAACCCAATTCCGGCGGCGCATATGCGGTTTGTACGGACATCGTCCGAACCCTTCCAGGCAAGCCATTTTCCGGCGGCCGCGGCCCGTTTGGACCCTGCGCGCGGCCGGTGATGACCACCAAGTATCCATCAGGTCATTAAAATGACATTAAACTGTAACATTTCAGTTGACCTCTGCACCAATGCGGGCCAAACCCAGGGTATCGGAGCCTGGGTCCGATTGTCAGCAAAGGGACACGTATGAGCCTGTCGCCCGATCCCCCCGACCCTGGTTCCGGACTCACCAAAAAGACCACCATCGACAAAGATCTCAAGCGTATCGTTCAGCTCGAGAAGGCGACGAGCCGCATATCCCAGCGGAACCTGAATCTGGGCTTCGGGCTCTTGTTACTGCTCGGCGTTTGGCTGTTCACCTTCTTCCAGGCCGGCAGCGGCGCCAATATCACCATCATCTCCATCGCCGCCATCATCGGCGGCTACATGGCCATGAATATCGGCGCCAACGACGTCGCCAACAATGTGGGACCGGCGGTGGGCTCCAAGGCCCTCACCCTTCTCGGCGCCCTCGCCATTGCGGCAGTATTCGAAGCGGCCGGCGCGTTGATCGCCGGCGGTGAAGTGGTCACCACCATCTCCAAGAACATCATCAATACCGAGGCGATCGCGGACCGTTCCGTATTCGTCTGGGCGATGATGTCCGCCCTCCTCTCCGCCGCGGTGTGGGTCAACCTCGCCACCTACGTGGGGGCGCCCGTCTCGACGACGCACTCCATCGTCGGCGGCGTCATGGGCGCCGGGATTGCGGCAGCCGGCATGGCCTCGGTGAACTGGGTGGTCATGGCGCAGATCGCCGCCAGCTGGGTTATCTCGCCGGTGCTCGGCGGCGTGATCGCCGCCATATTCCTGGGCTTCGTCAAATTCGCGGTGCTTTACCGCGAGGACAAGATATCCGCCGCCAAACGATGGGTGCCGGTACTGGTCGCCATCATGGCCTGCGCATTTTCGGTGTACCTGGTGATGAAGGGCCTGAAGCGGATCTGGAAGCCGGACGCCGAAATCGTCGCGGCCATCGGCGCAATCGCCTTTATCGGAACCTATCTCACGGTCAAGGCGCGGGTCGCCCGGGCCGCCGTGCACCTGGAAAACCGCCGGAAATCGGTCGGCGATTTGTTCACGGTCCCGCTGATTTGCGCCGCCGCGCTGCTGTCCTTCGCCCATGGTTCCAACGACGTCGCCAATGCGGTCGGCCCCCTGGCGGCGATCGTCAGCGCGGTCGGCGGCGGCGAGGTCGGCGCCAAGGTGACCCTGCCGCTCTGGGTCCTGGCCATCGGCGCGGTGGGGATTTCAATCGGCCTGCTGCTGTTCGGTTCGAAAATTATCGAAATCGTCGGCGAAAAAATTACCAAGCTGGACCGGGTGCGGGCGTTCTGCGTCGCCTTGTCGGCGGCGATCACCGTGATCGTCGCCTCAACCCTGGGGCTTCCGGTAAGTTCCACGCACATCGCCGTCGGCGCGGTGTTCGGGGTCGGATTCCTGCGCGAGTTCATCACCAACCGGCGGGTCAATATTCCGCAGCCGCGCGCCGTGGGGGCCGCGCCGGTTCTCGACCCCGGCCACAGCGGCACCTACCGTTCCTGGACCAAGGCGCGCCGGCGGAAGCTCGTCCGCCGCCGCCACCTCATGACCATCATCGCCGCATGGCTGATCACCGTCCCGTCGTCCGCCCTGCTGGCCGCCGTGATCTTCTGGCTGATTTCCGCCGTGGTCTAACCGGCATGCCGCCGGCCGGAGGTTTTGACGGCAATCAACGTGGCCACGGTGGTCCGGTATAGTGGAGGGGCCCCATACCGTGGAGATCAGACCCATGTCCCTTCGATCCTCCCCCGCCCGATACGGTTCCCTCGCGCAGGGCCTGCATTGGCTGACGGCGCTGCTGATCGTCTGCCTGTTCGTCGCCGGCAACGTCATGGACGACCTCGCCGCCGGCCAGAAGCTGACCGTCTACCGGGCCCATGCCGTCGGCGGCATCACGGTGCTGGTGCTGACCCTCATCCGGCTGGTGTGGCGGTTCATGGACCGGGACCGCCCGGAACTGCCGGCCGGCATGTCCGGGCCCATGCGCTTCGCCGCGCGGGGCGCGCACTGGCTGATTTATCTGTTGATGCTGGCCATCACCGGCTCGGGCATCGCCACGCTGATCATGAGCGGCCTCGGCGAGATTCTGTTCATGGGCGCCGGCCGACCGATCCCCGACCGCATCGACGTGCCGCCCATGGACGCTCACGAACTGTTCGCGACGCTCTTGATGTGGCTCTTGTTCCTGCACATCGCCGCCGCCCTCTACCATCACTATTTCCGCAAGGACGGCGTACTGCGCCGGATGATGCCCGGACGCTAGGAACCCATCCCCTCTGGACTCCGAAACCCGGTCGGGGGTAGGATCTTACCTGCGGCTGTATTGGCCTGCATGTACCAAGGAGGGTAGGTAACTCTATGAATGAGACCGGCTCCTGTACCGCCCCCGGACGACGGGGGCACCGGTAAAGCAGGCGGCGGACATCCGCCGGACACCGATACAATTGAATATCTACCCGATCGACGCGCCATCGCGCCGTCGACATAGAGTTTCCGGCTTATCCGCTGGAACCGAGCGAAATGCGAAACATAGCGCCCCGCCGGGACCCCCCGGCGGGGTTTGCGCGCCCGGCCGGCGGTGTTACGCCTACTCCGCCGCTTGGGTTCTGTCCCTTACCCCGTTGGCCCGGAGCGCCGCAAGGGTATCCTCGGCCGACAAGGTAAACCCGAGCGCCGTCGAGATGCAGAGAAGCGCGGCTTCGTGCTGCGCCTCGCCGTCCATGGAGCCGACGCAATCGGTCACCACGATCGGCAGGAAGTCGAGCGTGTTGGCGGCGGCCGCCGTACACAGCACGCACGAATTGGTGTTCACCCCCGTAAGCAGCAGCGTGTTCACATCACGCGAGCGCAACGCGAATTCCAGATCCGTCGCGTAGAAGCAATCCTTCCGCTTCTTGGTATCGATGACCAGATCACCGTCCGCGTAGAGTCCGGGCATGATCTCCGTGCCGGGCATACCCTGGAGGTTGTGGCGGAACTGGTTTGCGCGGGTGTCGCCCGCCTGATCAACCTTGGTGCGCCAAAAGGGATTACCCGCCGTTTCGGATGGGTCCCGGTATTGGGACACCACATGGATGATGGGGATGCCGAGATCGCGGCAGGCATGATTGAAGGCTTCGTTCGATTTGGTCACCGCGTGGGCGACTTCGGGCGGCGCCGGCAGGGTCGCCACCTCCATATCCATGTGCCCGCGATGGAGATCGATGGCGACCACGGCGGGCCGGACGTTTTCAAGACCGAGGTTCATGGTTCATCTCCTCTCCTACTTTAACCGGGCTTCGATGGGTTGGGCGATATCTTTGATCACCCGGGTCTGAAATAATCCCGGCCTTGACTCTTCGGCGCCGAATGAGATATCGTAAGAACTCTTACGATCTATTGGTGTTCGTAATCGATGGGAGAGTGCCATGCCCGACGAAGCCGCGGGAATGACCGGCCGCACCCGAGGCAGGGTGGTCGCCGGAGAACCGGTCGCCGATATGGCGGCCTGGACCGGCAAGGATTTCGAGGAGAGCACGGCCTGGCGTTACGCCGCGACCGGCGAGGAGCAGGATCACCTGGCGGCCATGGCGAAGCGGGTTGCCGCGGGTCTTGACGGCGATCCCAATAGGCTTCTCACCATGCGCGCCAACGCCTTCGACCTCGGGCCCTTCGGCGAGCGGGTGAGAGACGAAATTCTGCCCCAGGTCCGGGACGGCCTCGGCGTCGCGCTCTATCGCGGCCTGCCGATGGACGATTTGACCCTGCTCGAAGCGGCCGTGATCTATTGGG
>JAJECC010000142.1 GCA_022822205.1 Rhodospirillales bacterium
ACCGGGTCGCCAATCTCTTTGCCGAAACCCAAAAGGCGTTCGGCCGGCTCGACCTGCTGTTCAACAACGCCGGCGGCGGCGCGCCCAGAATCGCCATGGAGGATCTCGACCTCGCCGACTGGCGGCAGGTGGTCGACGTCAATCTGACCGGAAGCTTCATGTGCGCCCAACAGGCAATCCGGATGATGAAGGCGCAGGACCCGCAAGGGGGCCGTATCGTCAACAACGGGTCGGTTTCCGCCCTGGTGCCGCGCCCGGATACGGTGGCGTACACGGCCACCAAACACGCGATGACCGGCCTGACCAAGTGCATCGCCCTGGATTGCCGCAAATACGGCATTGCGTGCACGCAGATCGATATCGGCAATGCCGACACGCCGCTCGCGGCCCGCTTCAAGGAAGGCGTGCCTCAGGCCAACGGCGAGGTCATGGTCGAGCCCGTCTTCGACGTGGCCCACGTCGGCGACACGATTGCCGCCATCGCCGCACTGCCCCTGGATACCAATGTCCTGTTCATGACCATCATGGCCACCAACATGCCGTTGGTAGGCCGCGGCTGACACCTCAACAATCCATCCGGAGTCGCTTATGTCCACCGAGATCCGGGATTGCATCCCGCCCGACCGCAATCCGCGCAAGCCGAGTTTCACCCTGCCGTCCGGCGCCGTCGACACCCATGTCCATGTCTTCGAGGACAAGTACGCGCTGTCGCCGGCGCGGGGCTACAATCCGCCGGAATCCACCCTCGACGACCTCAAACACCTCCACGCCGCCTTGGGGATCGACCGGGTCGTATTTACCCAGCCCTCGCCCTATGGCGTCGACAATTCGGCGATCATGGACGGCGCCGCCGCTCTCAATGCCGAGACGCCGGACAGGGCCCGGATGGTCGTCGCGGTTACCATGGACGTGACCCAGGATGAGCTGGCGGCGATGGACGAGGCCGGCGCGCGGGGCGTCCGGCTGAACACGGACAACAAGGGCGGCATGCCCATGGAATTCGGCGAGATACCCGAACTGGCCGCCCGGATCGGCGAATTCGGCTGGCATATCGAGTTCCTTTTTCCGGGGAAGGATATCATCGAACTGATGCCCGTCTTCAGGAGCATCCAAATTCCGATTTCCATCGGACATTTCGCCTATCAGCCGGCGGCCGCTGGCATCCAGGCGCCGGGCTTTCTTTCCCTGCTGGAGCTGATGAAGGAGGGCAACACCTGGATCAAGATTTCCGGGGCCAACCGCGTCAGCGAGACCGACCTCCCGCCCTATGACGACGTCGAACCCATGGCCCGGGCGCTGATCGACGCCGCGCCCGACCGGGTGATGTGGGGGACCGACTGGCCGCATCCCAACAAGTACGAGGTCAATCCCAACGACGGCGACCTGGCCGACGCATTCGCCGATTGGGTCGGCGACGACGCCATGCGCAGGAAAATAATGGTGGATACCCCGGCGGCGTTTTACCGCTTCTAGGTCATGGCGTGACCGATCGCCGAACACCCGTTGAGGCACGGAAGGGTTCGCCTATTGGCAAGCGGTGAGAGTTCTTCCATACTCGGGCCAATAGTTCGCAGTGCGAACAATCCATCATTTTAGTTTCATACGGGAGGGTTTCATGAAGTTTTCCAGAACATTGATGGCTGCCGCTGTCGCGGTCTCCGCCGGTGCGTTTGCATTGGGCGGCGCAGGCTCGGCGGATGCCAAACTCAAGAGCATTTCCATTGGCACGAACCCGCCGGGGACCAACTACTTCCTGCTGGGCGGCATGATGGCGAAGGTGCTCCAGGAGGCCACGAAGATCCGGACGACCACGCAACCGCACGCCGGCGCGTCGGTCTATGTTCCGCTGCTCAACAACGGCGAAATGGTCCTCGGCCTCAATTCCTCGATCGAATCCGCGTTGGGATACAACGGCCGCGCACCCTACAAGCGGCCCAACAAGAACCTTCGCGCGCTCGCCCGCTTTTGGGTCCTGCCGTACGGCTACTTTGCCCGGGCAAATTCCGGCATCAAGACCGTCGGCGACCTGAAGGGCAAGAAGGTGATCATCGACATCAAGTCGAATGCATCGCTCGCGACGCTCAACAAGACCATCATGGCGACCGCCGGCCTGGGGGACGGCGACTACACCGCCATGTCGGCGGGTAATATTCCGCAGAACATCAATGCCGTCGTCGAGGGCCGCGCAGACGCGGCCATTACGGCGATGGGAATCCCGATTCTCCGTAAGGCGCATTCCGGAATTCCTGGCGGCATTCAGGTGCTCGAACTCGGCCCCAAGGCGACCAACGAGTTCATGAAGGCCGGCCTTGAGGGCTCCAAAACCCTGATCGCCAAGCCGCGGAAACCGTGGGTGGGCGTCGACCGCGAAATGAAAATCGCGGCCTTCGATTCCTACGTCAACATCGGCGCGGGCATCTCCGATGACGATGCCTACATGATTGTGAAGGCGCTCCACGACAATTGGGCGAAGCTACAGAAGCAGCACCCGATCTTCCGCAGTTTGAAGCCGAGCCAGCTTGGTCCGTCGGACAACCCGCACCCCTACCATCCCGGAGCGATCAAGTTCTTCAAGGAGATGGGGTATTGGGGCGCCGCGAACGACAAACAACAGATGATGTACACCAAATAGCCGGCATCATCCGGCTGTCGCGTCCATAGGCCATGGACAGATCGCTCGGCGTTCTCGCGAACGTCTATTACGCGCTCATTCCGATCCTGGGAGTTGTGTGGATCCTCTCGGTCCCGCAACTCCTGGGAATTTCCATGGTCGCTCAGGAGATCATTACGGTCATCCTGGGTCTCGCCATTGCGGCGACGTTCATCAAGCATCCCTATGGCGAAAAAGCCGGCTGGCCCGAGCTTATCATCGGATTTGCCGGCCTCGCGGCGTGGGCCTGGTCGGCGGGTCATTACGTCGAGTGGCTGACGGACATCGCCGAACGGGGGCCGGAGAAGTGGGTGCCCGGGGTGGTCGGTATCGTCATCCTGATGGAGGCGCTCCGCAAAACGTCGGGCACGGCCATCGCCGTTTTGGTCTGGGTGCTGTTGGCATACGCCTTTTTCGGGCATCTGATGCCCGGCGTGTTGGAGGCGGACAAGTTCCCGGCAACCAAGATCGTTCTCTACAATTATGCGGATTCAAACGGCGTGCCGGGCCTCGTTCTGCGGATCGTTTGTACCATCGTATTGGCCTTCATCGTTTTTGGCCGGCTGCTCGAAGTCAGCGGGGCGACGAAGTTCTTCACCGACCTGGCCATGGGCTGGATGGGTCACCGGCGCGGCGGGCCGGCAAAGGTGGCGGTTGTCGCATCATCCGCCTTCGGCATGGTGTCCGGCTCGAGCGTCGGCAACATCATGAGTACCGGCGTCGTGACCATTCCGTTGATGAAGCGGTCGGGGTTCAAGTCGGAATATGCGGCCGGTATCGAAGCCGTGGCGTCGAACGGCGGACAGTTCGCGCCGCCGATCATGGGGGCCACCGCGTTTCTAATCGCCGATTTCTTGCAGGTCGGCTACGTGGATGTGGTGATTGCCGCGGCGATCCCCGCGTTCCTGTATTACCTGGTCCTGTTCATGCAGGTGGACTCCATCGCCGTGCGGTTCGGCCTCAAAGGACTGGACCGGGCGGAACTGCCCGTCGTTCTCACCACCTTGCTGAGCGGCTGGGTCTATCTGATACCCATCGCGGTCCTGCTCTATTTCCTGTTCTGGCTGAGCTTCAATCCCGCGACATCGGCGGTCTATGCCGTCGGGACATTATTGGTCCTGATGATCATTCGGAAACAGCGGTTTCTGACCATCCACGAGATCAAGTCCTTCGTCTTCGGCAGCGGCGAAAACCTCCTGCCGATCGTCCTGATCGGCGGCGCGGCCGGGATCGTCATCGGGGTGATGAACTCCACCGGCCTGGCGTTTCAATTGACGCTGATATTGGCCGAGGTCGGCAACAATGCGGGTCTGATGGCCATGCTGCTGCTGACCGCCCTGATCTCCATCATACTCGGCATGGGGATGCCCACCGCGGCGGTCTATATCGTGCTGGCGACCGTATTGGCGCCGGCGATGCAGGAACTGGGCGTCAAGCCATTGGCCGCCCACTTGTTCCTGTTTTACTTCGGGCTGCTCAGCATGCTGACGCCCCCGGTGGCGGTCGCCAGCTATGTGGCCGCCGGTCTTGCCGGCAGCAATATGTGGTCGACCGGCCTGATCGGAATCCGTCTGGCGATGGTCGCCTATCTGGTGCCGTTCCTGTGGATTTTCAATCCGGCCTTGATCTTCATCGGCACGCCGACGGCGATCGCATACGCAATTCTTTCGGCGATCGTCGCCGGGTGGATGCTGGCCCGCGCCCTTCAGGACCTGCATCTGGCGGCGCTGAAGTCACGGTTGCTGGTGTTTGCGCTGGTTGTCGGCGCCCTGGCAATCGGTTCATCGACCATCTGGCTTGGGAGCGAAGCGCCCGGCGTTCTGATCGCGAGCGTTATCGGGATAGCCGTCATCCTGTTGCTCAGGAAGATCGCCCCGGAAAAGGCGCTCGATCCGGCGCAAATGTAGCGCGCGGCTACATTTTCGCGATCACGCCGCAGCCGATGCGTCCGCCGGCGCCCCCGATGGGCTGCGTCATGTGGTCATCGGGGTTCTCGTGGATGATGACCGCGGAGCCGTCACCGTCGAGAAGCGCGGGCCTCGCGCCGCCCGCCACCGAGACGAGAGTGGTGAAGAACTCGGCCCGGACGGAGCCGTCGGCCGAGACGTACAGATTGGGAAGATCGCCATTGTCCGGTCCTTCGGGATGCCGCAGGCCGTGCTTGGCGCCGCCCGGGTTGATATGGCCCTTGGCCGCCTTGAAATCGGGCTTGCAGGAGCCCACGGTATGCAGGTGGATGCCGTGGCCGCCGGGCGGCAATCCGGTTGCCTCCACCGAGATGAGCACGCCCGTGGGCGTTTGCTCGAAGCTGGCCTTTCCGATGACCGCGCCCTTGGTGTTGACGATTTCGGCTGCCGCCATGTCGGCCGCGGATGCGAGAGGCGCCGCGGCGAGGACCGAGACGGCTATGAGGGCAATAGCAGCGACTTTCATTTGGATCTCCTGTGATTCATCCGTAATTCTCCGTCTTGAAGGGATGCCGTCAAGGGGGTCGAATTTCCCCGGTCAAACGCTCGGAACGGCGCCTGCCTTGTAAACGACGATGGTATCCAGCATGGACAAAACCGGTTCGCCGTCCTGATTTATCAGTATTAGTTCGAGTGTCACGACGCCGCGGTCGGGCTTGCTTCGGGACTCCCGTTTTTCCCTGCACTCGCCGAACAGCGTAAGGGTATCGCCCGCCCGGGCGGGCCGCAGAAAACGCACCCGGTCGTAGCCGCCGGACGCGACCACGTTGGGATTCGTTCCGTTTCGCTGAATGAGGTGAATACGGAGGGCCAAAAGATGGACCCCGCTGGCGATGATGCCGCCGTGCTGGGACGCGGCGGCCGCCTCTTCATCGATATGATACGGCATGGGATCCCACCGGCGGGCGAATTCCATGATTTCGTCCTTGGTGAGTTCGTAGGAGCCGATCTCATATCGGTCCCCGACGGCGAACTCTTCATACGTTTCAGTGTTTTTAAACCGGGCGGTCATTGCTTAGCCTAAGGTCAAACAGGTGTGGTCGGAGACTGCCCGTTCCCAAACCGGGCGTCCATGATCATTTTGGGGCGGCCCGCCCCGGCTGAGAGGAGACATCGGCCATGGCCGAATTCGATGAACTGGTGAAGGCGCGGTTCGGCACGGACGGCGATACTTCACCCCCGGCGGCGGGAGAAGAGGTGCTCAAAACCATCCTCGCCCATCGGACATACCGGAAATATTCCGATGAACCCGTGGACGAAGCGCTGCTGGAGTTGTTGCTGGCCTGCGCCCTGTCGGCGCCGGCGAAGTCGGATCTCATGCAGTTCTCCGTCATCCACGTGAGCGCTGAAGACAAGAAGAGCCGTTTGGCCGAGCTCTCCAATACCTCCTGGATCGCGACGGCGCCGGTGGTGCTTCTGTTCTGCGGCGATACGGGCCGCAACAGGTCGATCACCCGTGCCCGCGGCTACGACTATTCACAGAACACATTGGACAGCTTTTTCAACGCCGCGGTCGATACGGCCCTGGTGATGCAGAATTTCACCATCGCCGCCGAGGCGGTGGGGCTGGGCTGCTGCTACGTCTCCCAGGTGCGTCTGCATCTTGACGAGGTGGGAGAATTGTTCGCTTTGCCCGAAGGCGTGTTTCCGGTTTGCGGCCTGACGGCGGGATGGCCGGGGGAGGAGAGGGACACGACCTACCGTATTCCCCCCGAAGTTTCCGTTCATCACGATGTCTATTCCAGCGAGGGCCTGGCGGAGTCCATGGACGGGTACGATGCCAGGCGTAACCGCCAGCGTCCGACGCCTCCTGAGAAGCAGATGTACCGGGAACATTACGGCGAGGCCGGGAACTATGGCTGGTCGGAGAATACGGCGCGGCGCTTGTCGCGCCCGGACGGCCTGTCGCCGTTGCGGGCCTTTCTCGTAAAGCAGGGTTTCGATCTCGCCTAACGCATTGACGCAATTGCAATGATCGCGGCGCTGATTTAGCGTCTAGGCATGCTGACCGCCGAACAAAACCAGCTTGTCACCAGCATCGGTCCGGCAACGCCGGCCGGCGAGGTTCTGCGCCACTATTGGCAGCCGGCGGTGCTGGCCGAGGAACTGACCGGGCCGCGGCCGGCCAAGGCGATCGAACTGATGGGAGAGAGACTGGTCGTCTTCCGCGACGAGGAGGGCCGATATGGCCTGGTCGCCCGGCATTGCCCCCATCGAGGCGCCGACCTCAAATACGGGCGGCTGGAGAATGGCGGCCTCAGATGTCCGTTCCACGGCTGGCTATTCGATGTAAACGGGGCGTGTTTGGAACAGCCCGCCGAGCCGCCCGATAGCAGGTTCCACACCAAAATCACGCACACGGCCTATCCCTGCCGCGAGGCCAACGGCATCGTGTTCGCCTATATGGGACCGGGAGAACCGCCGCCGCTGCCGGACTTCGATTGCTTTCTGGCGCCCGATGAATACACCTTCGCCTTCAAGGGATTTGTCGACTGCAACTGGCTGCAATTGCTGGAGGTGGGGATCGATCCGTCCCACGCGTCGTTCCTCCACCGGTTCCTGGAAGACGAAAGTTCCGACGACAATTACGGTCAACAGTTCCGATTCGAGACGGAAGAGGGCGGTATCCCGATCACCAAGGTGCTCAGGGAATATGACTGTCCCGATATCGAATTCGAGGAGACCGAATACGGGCTCCGCATTTTCGCGCTACGGGACCTTGATGAAGACCATCTCCACGTGCGGGTGACCAACATGATTTTTCCCAATGCCGTGGTCATCCCGATGAGCAACGACATGATGCTGACCCAATGGCATGTGCCGCTGGATGACCGCCGCAGCTGGTGGTACGCCATCTTCTCGAGCTTCTCCGAAAAGGTGGATAAGGAAACCATGCGCCGGGACCGCCTGGAGCTCTATTCGGTGCCGGACTACATGCCGCGCCAGAACAAATCCAACGACTACGGCTATGACCCGGAGGAACAACGGACCGAGACCTATACGGGCATGGGGATGGACATCAACGTTCACGATCAATGGGCAGTCGAATCCCTCGGCACCATTCAGGACCGGACCCGGGAGCATCTCGGTTCGGCGGACAAGGCGATCATCGCCAACCGCCGGCTGCTGATGAAGACGATCGAAACGATCCGCAATGGCGGCGTCCCGGAGGTGGCGCGGCAGAACGGAGGACCGCCGCTCAAGGGGCCGGTGGCCATCGACACCGTCGCTTCAAAGGAAGACTGGCAGGCCGACTGGCGCGAACATGACCGGAACCGCCGCGCCCAATCCGGTTGGGCGCCCGACCCATGGGCTTGAAATAGGGCCGGCGGCAGCTCGGAGGGAGGCAGCATGAGCGGGGACTTCAGCGGCATTGGCCGCTCGGATTTCGTCAACCGTCATGGCATACCCCATGACCCGTCGGCCTGTGAATCCGTCAACCAGGAGATTGAATCCCGGGGCCTGGAAACCGTCCGGCTGAGCTTTGCCGATCAGCACGGCGTGCTGCGGGGCAAGACATTGGTCGCCGAAGCCGTGCCATCCGCCATGATCAACGGCTGCACCATGACGACGACGCTGTTGGCCAAGGATACGTCCCACAAGACCCAGTATCCGGTGTTTACGGCGGATGGCGGGTTTGGGATGCGCGAGATGTCCGGGGCGGGGGACATCGTGATGGTGCCGGATCCGGCGACCTTCCGCGTCCTGCCGTGGCTCGACAAGACGGGCTGGATGCTGTGCGATATCTACTTCACCAACGGCAAGCCGGTTCCGTTCTCCACCCGGCGTGTTTTGCAGGGCGCCCTCTCCGATCTCGGCGACGCCGGGTTCGACTTTGTCGCCGGGCTCGAAGTGGAGTTCCATGTCTTCAGGATCGAAAACCCGAATCTGACGCCGGCGGACTCCGGCCAGCCCTCGACACCGCCGGACGTGAGCGTGGTCTCGCATGGATTTCAATACCTGACCGAATTGCGGGCCGACGAACATGAGCCCATCTGGGCGTTCCTGCGTAAGGACATTCAAGCCCTCGGTCTGCCGCTCCGAACCATGGAGGTGGAATTCGGTCCTAGCCAGTTCGAGGCATCGTTCGATATCGCGACCGGAATTACGGCGGCCGACAACATGATGCTGTTCAGGAGCGCGGTGAAACAGATTTGCCGGCGGCACGGCTATCACGCCACGTTCATGTGCCGGCCCGGACTGCCCAACATATTCTCCAGCGGTTGGCACCTGCATCAGTCGCTGCGGACACGCGACACCGGCGAGAACGCCTTCGTTTCCGGTTCGGAGAACGTGATGCTCCCCGAACTGGCGATGCAATACGCGGCGGGCATCCTGGAACACGCCCGCGCGGCATCGGTCTTCACCACGCCGACCATCAACGGATACAAGCGCTATCAACCCATGAGCCTGGCCCCCGACCGCATCGCCTGGGGTGACAACAACAAGGGCGCCATGCTCCGGGTGGTCGGCGGATACGGCGATCCGCTCACCCATCTGGAGAACCGTGTCGGCGAGCCGGCGGCCAATCCGTACCTTTATCTGGCATCGCAAATTCTGTCCGGAATGGAGGGAGTCGGCACATCGCGCGTCCCGCCGCCCATGACCGAAGCGGCCTACGAAGGCGAGGCGCCGAACCTGCCGGCCAGTTTGATGGAGGCGGTGGATTCGCTGGACGAAAGCAATTTCTTCCGCGATAGACTGGGTGACCGGTTTGTCGATTACATCGTTCATCTGAAACGGGCCGAGATCGGCCGCTTCCTGAGCGAGGTCACCAACTGGGAACACCGCGAGTATTTCGAAATCTTCTGACCCCCGTCAACGAGAACCAAAATATGCATGAGATTTTTATTCAGAATGAGGACCAGCGCGCGATCCTGGAATCCGTCCGGCGATTTGCCGAGGAAGAGGTGGCCCCGAAGGTCGCCGAGTTGGATGCGCAACAAAATCCGGAGGACGGGTTTTCCTGGGATATCGTCGAGGCCGCGGACGCGATGGGGCTGAGGACGCTGACGCTCTCGGAGGAATACGGGGGGCTCGGTGTGGATTCCCTGACCACGGCCATGGTGGTCGAGGAACTCGGGCGGTTTGACCTGGGCATCTCCGTGGTGTTCGCCCAGACCCTGAAACTGGCGCAGATTTTCGAAAAGGCGACCAACCCCGAGCAGCGGGAACGCCACCTGTCCAAGTATCGGGACGATCCCCGTCATTTGTTCGCCATCGGCATTACGGAACCGGAGACGGCATCCAACTATTTCCTGCCCCAGCGCGCGAAGGCGCCCTATCGGACCTTCGCGGAGAAGGTGGACGGCGGCTGGGTCGTCAACGGCATGAAGCACTTCATTTCCAACGGCAACGTCGCCAAGACCTATCTGCTGTTCGTCCAGACCGAGAAAGGGGTGCCGCTGCACGAGGGCAGTACCTGCTTCATCATCGAGCAGGGAATGGAAGGTTTCACCATCGGCCGGGTCCACGACAAGATGGGCGAGCGGCTGGCCAACAATGCCGAATTGATATTCCAGGACTTCTTCATCCCCGAAGAAAACCTGGTGGGCGAGGTCGGGAAGGGGCACGGCGTGCTTTCCGAGTTTTTCCCGCAGTCGAACGCCTATGCGGCCGCAAGCATCATCGGTGTCGCGGTCAACGCCTACGAGCGCGCCGTGGAATGGGCGCAAACCCGTGTCCAGGGCGGCAAGCACCTGATCGAGCATGACGGCATCGCCGCCGATCTCGCCGAGATGCGGATGCTGATCGATGGATCGCGATCGTACATCCACCGTGCGGCGTGGCTCGCCGACAATCAGGAGCACGGCTGGGATAGGTCTCTCGGCGCGTTGCCCAAGGTCATGGCCTCCCAGGCAGCCTGGAAGATCGTCACCCGGACGCTCGAAATACATGGCGGCCACGGCTACATGAAGGAAGCGGGCATCGAGAAACTGATGCGTGACGCGGCGGCGTTCCTTCATTCGGACGGTGTCAACCGGACCCTCCTCCTGAAGGCCGCCGGGTTCCTGTACGACTGACATGCCCGCCAACCGTAGATCCGTCGCCGTCATCGGCGGCGGCTACTCCGGGGTTGCGTGCGCGGTCCATCTCTCCCGCGCGGCGCGGGAGCCCTTCGAGATCACGATCGTCGAGCCCCGGCCCGAATTGGGGCGCGGCATCGCCCACTCCGCCGGAGATCCGGATCATCGGCTCAACGCGCCGACCCATATCCACTGCTTCTATCCCGACGATATGGACCACTTTACGGCGTGGTGCGCGGCGAACGATATCGGCCAAAAGGACCCGGATGCGTTTGACGGCGAGCGGCTTTATGCCCGCCGATGGGATTACGGAACCTATATCGGAGAGCAGTTGGCCCGGCATCAGGCAGATAACCCGTCGGGTTCCGCGGTTACGCATCGGCAAGCCGCCGCCGTCGATATCGCGAAGCAGGACAAGGGTTGGGCGGTGTCGCTTGACGACGGCGGACAATTGTCCGCCGATGCCGTCATCCTGACGACGAGCAATGCGCCTCCGTCCGTGCCGCCGCCTTTCCGGGGAGAGGTGGAGGGTCACGCGGCCTTCTTTCGCGATCCCTGGGATGTCGATGCGATGGGACGCATTGCGGCCGACGCGAGGATTTTGGTCGTCGGCACCGGACTGACCATGGCCGATGTCGTGACCACCCTGATGCGCGACGGGCCGGCGCGCCGGATCACCGCGGTTTCCCGTCGGGGATTGCTCCCGGCCAGGCAGCGGAAGGAGCCGCCGGACGAGACGCTCCTCGAGGCGTTGACCCGCAAACCGCCCAAGTTCGTCGCCCGGCACGGAAAGCCGGAGCGGTTGCTCGATCTATTCCGTGCGCTTCGCGGCGATATTGCGGCATTGGCCGAACAGGGCCGGGAATGGCATATCGCCTTCGATGATCTCCGTGATGCCGCATCCGAGGTTTGGCCCGCGTTGCCGCGGCCCGAACAGGCCAGGTTCATGCGTCACCTGCGGCCGTGGTACGAGACCCATCGGTTTCGCCTGCCGCCGCAGAATGCGGAAGCGATGGATCGCGGTGTGCGGGAGGGGCGCCTCGAATTTCGAGCCGCCGATATTGTCGGGGCACGGGTGTCCGGAAACTGCGTGGACGTTTCGCTCAAACCCAGACGCTCAACTCGGGTGGCGGACACGCTCTATGAGGCGGTGGTCAATTGCACCGGACCGGTCAATGTCGCCTCAGCCGGCGGCAACCCGTTGCTGCATTCTCTTATCGAGGGCGGGTTGGCGGTCGCCAATCCGTTCGGCCTCGGTTTGGAAGTGGACGGCGATTGCCGGGTGAAGGGCCGGGATGGTTCGACTGACGGAACGTTTTACGCGGTCGGTCCGTTGACCCGCGGCCGGTTCGGCGAGAGCAACGGCGTCCCGTTCATCATGATGCAGGCGGTCGCGGTCGGGAAAAAATTAGCGGCGCAATTCGCCAATCAAGTTTAAGTTTCACCGTCCAACGTATTGCAATTCAAAGGTTTCCGGTGTTGCCGGCCTCGATTTTGACGCCGTTGCCGGTGCGCGTGAGAGTTAATCGTCGTAAGTCAGCACGACCTTCATGCGATCCAGCCCCGGTCGGGTCAGGAGCCCCATGGCCTCGTCCAGCTGCCGGAACGGGACCCGATGGCTGAGCAGCGACGTAATGTCGAGTTTCCCGTTTGCGACCAATTCGATGCTGGCGGGAAAATGACGGGCCTGCGCGGCGCGGGCATTCAGGATCTGAAGCTCCTTGAAATAGAGTTGGTAAAACGGCAGTTCAGCCTGGTTGGCGGTATAAATGCCGAAGGGCACGATTCGTCCGCCGATCCGCGCGAGATCCATGGCTTCGCCAAGAACGGAAAGGGCGCCGGCGGATTCGATGATGACGTCCGCGCCCCGGCCGTCGGTTGCGGATAGAACCGCCTCATCCGCCTCTTCCCCATGATTGACCGCAAGGTCCGCGCCGAGCTTCAACGCCAGATCGCGCTTCGGCGGATTGCGGGATACCCCGATGACGGTTCCGGCCCCGGCCGCCTTGGCGAGTTGAATGTGCATCTGCCCGGTGACGCCGAGGCCGGTGATGACGACCGTCTCCCCCGGCTCGATCCGGGCCATCTCCGAGGCATGAAGGCAGGTGGTCAGCACTTGCATCATCGGGGCGGCGGTCAGGTCGATGCCGTCCGGCAGGGCGTACACGTTTTCCGGCCGGACGGCGACAAACTGGGCAAACCCGCCGTTTCGCTCGCGCCCCATCAGCTCGCCCACGGGGCAGAGATGAGATTGGCCATGCCGGCAGTGAAAGCACTCTCCGCAGGTCAGAACCGGGTCGATAAGCACCTTGGCGCCCGGTTTTGCGCCGTCGCGGCTGGTTCCTTCGACCAACTCCCCGACGATCTCGTGACCCATGACCAGGGGATACGTCACCGGAATGCCGCCGGTGAAAATCTTCCAGTCCGTGCCGCAGATGCCGGTGCCGGTCACTTGAATGACCGAAGCGCCGGTTTCCCTGGGTTCCGGAATGTCGGCCTCGACGACCTTTTCCGGGGCTTCTAGGAGCATTGCTTTCACGGGCGGCGGAACCTTCCGGGCCTTTGCTGAAAATGACGAGCTGCGTTAGATCAGATCATCGCCGGCTGTCCAAGTCCTATCGGCCCCCTAACGGCCGGTCCGGCCCTGGCCGCCCAGGCTTCGCTTGTCGATGGCCACGGCCTTGATCAGGGTAAAGACCGGCTGGCCCGGTTTCAGCGCGAGGTCGTGCGCGGATTTGCGGGTCACCCGCGCGATGATCGGCGCACCGATATCCACCAGCACGTCAACTTGCGGTCCGGGCTCGTCGGTCACTTCCACGATCCTGCCGTCAAAGACGTTCAGGATGCTCGACTGGGCGGGGCGCGAGAGGGCGAGGGACACATCCCGGGCGCGGATATGCGCCCGCACGGGTACGCCGTGATCCATTTCCAATCCGGCGACCCGGAGCGTTCCGCCGTCGAAGGCCAGATGACCCAGTCCGAACTCGGCATCGTAGGCTTCGTAGGTGGTTGCCAGAACCGCGCCCGATTCGTAACGCCCGGTGAGAGGTTTGAGATCCAATCGGCTCATGATGTCTTCAACCGCGCCGCTGGCGGCGATCGTCCCGTCGGAGACCAGGATCATGTTGTCGGCGAGGCGAATGACCTCTTCGATCTCGTGACTGACATACAACATCGTCAAATCCACCTCCGCACGCAGGCGATCCAGAAACGGGAGGATTTCGTTTCGCCGCTGCACGTCAATGCCGGCGAGCGGTTCATCCATCAGCAGCAGCCGGGGCTGGCTGAGAAGCGCGCGGCCAATTGCGACCCGTTGCTGTTCCCCGCCGGAAAGCTTGACCGGACTGCGGTTCATCAGGGGCTCTAGATCCAATAGGTGCGCGATCTGCCGGAAATCCGCGCCGGCAGCGGCAGAGGCGCCGTAGAGGAGGTTCCGCCGGACATTCATATGGGGAAATAGCCGGGAGTTTTGAAATACATAGCCGACCCGCCGCTTCTCCGGAGGGAGATTGATGCCCGCGGCGGCGTCGAAGAGCACGTCGCCGCCGATCTCTATTTTCCCGGCATCGGGACGGGTGAGGCCCGCAATCATATCGACGATGGAGGTCTTGCCCGCGCCCGAACGGCCGAACAGCGCCGATATGCTGCCGGCATCCGCATTGAAGTCCGCGCGGATGGCGAATTGGGGGTATTCCTTCTCGAGTTGGACCGACAGCACGATCAGGTCTCCGGCCGGTGCTCATGGCGGCGGACCAGCAATTCCGATGCGATCAATGCGGCGAATGCAAGGATGACCGAGACCACGGCCAGGCGGATGGCGACCGCTTCGCCGTCCGGCACCTGGAGCGATGAGAATATGGCGAGCGGAAGCGTGCGGGTTTCGCCTGGAATGTTCGAGACGAAAGTGATGGTGGCGCCGAACTCGCCGAGGCTGCGGGCGAAGGCAAGGACGATACCCGTAACCAGGCCCGGGAGCGCCAGAGGCAGGGTGATGGTGAAAAACGTCCGTATGGGGCCCGCGCCGAGGGTCCGCGCGGCGCGTTCGAGCCCCGGATCCACCGTGTCGAGGGACAGGCGGATCGCCCGGACCATCAACGGGAACGCCATAATCGCAGCGGCGACGGCAGCACCCTTCCAGGTGAAGATCACGGTGATGCCGAATACGTTCTTCAGGAACCCGCCGATCGGCCCGGTGGTTCCGAACAGCAACAACAGAATCAGGCCGACCACGACCGGCGGCAGGACCAGGGGCAGATGGACGATGCCGTTGAGCACGCTCTTGCCGGGGAAGGATTTACGGGACAAGAGCCATGCGCAGGCAACGCCGACGGGCAGGCTGACGGCCACGGCCCAAAAGGCGACCTTGAGACTCAGCAGGATGGCTTCCCGTTCGAGGTCCGAAAGTTCGAACATGGGTCAATCCACCATGAAGCCGTGCCGCGCCAGGCTGGCTTGGGCGCCGGCGGAGAACAGGTGGCCGAAGAAGGTCCGGGCGGCGGCGTCCGACCGGCCGGGGACCAGTGCGGCAAGATAGCGAATCGGCGGATGGCGGGAGGCGTCGATCTGGTGCACGACCCGGACCCGCGAATTTCGATACGCATCGGTGGCGTAGACGATTCCCGCGCCTGCCTGGTCTAGCTCGACGAACCGTAGGGCCGCCCTGACATTGGCGGCGGGAATTAGCCTTTTACTGAGGGCCGCCCAAACGCCGGCGCTGGTCAGCGCGGCTTTCGCGTACCGCCCGGCGGGCACGTGCGCCGGGTCGCCCAGGGAAAGCCGTCCGCCGGACAGCAACATGGGCAGGGAACCGAGATCATCCAGCGCAGCGGACGGGCGCTTGGCGGATACCGCGACAACCAGCCGATTGGCCGCCAAAAATCTTCCCGGATTCGGCGCCACGACTTTTCGCCTGACGAGATACCGCATCCACTGAGGATTGGCGGAGATGAAGATGGCGGCCGGCGCGCCGCGCGCCAGTTGCTTGGCCAGGACGGAACTGGCGGCGAATGACAACCTGATTTTGACCGCGTGTTCGGTTTCATACCGATCCGCGATTGCCGTGAGAGGGAGCGTCAGGCTCGAGGCGGCGAATACCAGGACCTCGCCCGCGTCGCCTTTGGAAGACGGCAGGACGGCGAATGCCAAGGAGGCAAGGCCGAGCCGCACGGAGAACCTAATGAAATCAAGCATATGGCCTCTCTCCCGCATGGTTATACCGGCCGCCGGGACGGGAGACCACCGCCGAGTGAGGCCTTAAAGAGCGAGCGTGGCGCTGAAGAAGGCAATGCCGACCGACAGAATGAGAATGGCGCCTGCATGCTCGAGGGCGAGGGCGACAGGGCGTTCGGCAGCCGAAATCTTGTCGGCGGCGGTGACGACCGCGCGGCGGAACAGTACAGCGACGGCGCCGATGGCCGACATGGTGAGCGCCATCCCGGCGCTGATGGCGGCGACCAGGACGATGCCGAAAAGGAGGATGTCGTTGGCGAGCGCGAACAGCATGACCAGGATCGCGCCGGTACACGGCACCATCCCGGCGATCACCGCCAGGACGGTTCGCCGGCGTCCGTCTCCGTGGTGATGCCGGTGGCCAGATCGGCCGGCGTCGTTGAAGAAGGCATTGATGACCGCGCGGCAGAGCAGGTACAGCCCGATGACAATTATGAGACCATAGCTCACCAGCCGGATGCCTTTGGATTCCGCCGGCACCCCGCCGAGAAATTGTCGAAAGGTCAAATCCACCAGGGAGACCAGGATGACGGCCGAGATCACGTGGGTGACGGCGATTTGCACGCCCATGAGCAGGCCCTTGCCGATCCGTGCCTCGTGGCCGACGAAATAGGACGCGACGACCATCTTGCCGTGACCCGGTCCGACGGCGTGAACCGCGCCATACAGAAACGCAAAGCCGATACCCAGCCAAATGGCCGAGCGCGACGTGCCTTCCTTGATATCCCGCATATAGCGGCCGATGTCCCGCACCATGGTCCGTTGCATATCGATCATCTTCCGGAACATCACGGTGAGTGCGGAGGGTTCCGCCGCGGGCGCCGCGGCAGGGGATCGTTCGCCGGGCGGCGGCGCAAATGGATTTTGGGCGGCGGACTCGGTCGGCGAGAAGGCGAGCAGCGAGAGGACGAGAACCAGGACGCCCCGCATGGGATCATTTGGTCCCGCACAGGAGGTCGACCCGTTGCGGGAAGACCACGCCGTAATAGATGGGGTTGTCCCGGTCTTCATCGAGGATGAAGTGACAGGAGCCGTCCTCGCTGCCGACCAGGCGAATCGGATCATCCTTGACGAAGGTTATATCGACGAAAAACGTCCTGTCGTAGATGCTGAGGCTGACCGCCTGTTCGGATGGATCAACCGGCGCATCGAACGGGACCGTAAAGCGGTAAATCACCTGGCTCTTTTTTATCTCGGCCGAGAAGCCGGTGGTGGTCTCGATTTTGAACCGGTCATTGTTGAACCGGATATCGGTGAAGAAGTTTGATGCCTTCGCGCCCTCGAACGCGTTGGCCTTGATATCCTTCTGTTCTTCTTTATCCAATTTTCGGTTCCGGTCCTTGTCGTGGGCGCCGATCACGCCCGCGCTGAAGAAGTCATCCAATGCCCAGCGGAACGAGATGGATTTGATTTTCCCGGCCTCGAAGTTGAACGCGGCGTCGACATCGATCCAGATGTGAGGATGGGCGGCAACCGGAGTGGCGCCGGTTGCTGCCGCAAGGGCAACCACCGCCGCCGTGAGGATGCGGAAACAGGTCGTCATGCGCGGCATAACGGGATTTTAGCTCTAATCCCGTCGCCGCGCACGCGACGAAAGAGCGATCAGTCCGTCACGATGACGGGTTGAGGCAATTTTCCAGCGATTGCGCCAGGTTATTCATCAAGGTGAACCAGGCATCGGGTCCCGGGGGCAATGAGCCGCCGACCGGGTCGAGCACGCCCGACCGGGCCTTGGTGCCCTCAACCAGCGTTTGGACGATATTCGGTGGAAACTGAGGCTCCGCAAAGATGCAGACCGCGTTGTTGTCTTCGATCACATGGCGCAATTCGGCGATCCGCTTGGCGCCGGGCTTGCGCTCCGGGGAAACCGCTATACTGCCGACGGCATCCAGACCGTAGTGGCTTTCAAAATACTGATAGGCGTCGTGGAAGACCAGGTACGGCCGGTCCTTGACCTTGGCCAGGGCCTCCTCGATTTCGTGATCCAGTTTATCGATTCGGCCGGCGATCTTCTCTGCATTGGCCTCATATTTGCCTGCATTGGCCGGATCGACCTTGGCGAGGGTCTCCGCAATGACCTCGACCATTTCCTTGGCGTTGTGAGGGTCCAGCCAAATATGGAGGTCGTGCTCGCCATGGGCATGACCTTCGTGATCGTCATGGTCATCCTTCTTGGCGTG
>JAJECC010000137.1:0-22500 GCA_022822205.1 Rhodospirillales bacterium
AATGAATGACCGCCCCTTGGGCGATGGATCATCATTTTCCGTCATATGTGCACGCTTGCGTCAGGATTGTCTGCTGCCAAGGCGTTGATCCAGGCGCTTGATGAACAGCAGGTAGGTGAGCTGCTCGATGACCGAGAGCGGTTTGGAGATGCCCCCCGACCACATGGTGTCCCATATGCTGTCGACCTTCGACCTGAGTTCGCCAGTGATCATCGTTCAGTTCCTCCCCCCGGCTTCCGGCGCCCGAACTGTGAAACAACGTAGCGATACACCCGCGCCCGGCAACAAAAAGTTGCCGAGAAACGGCGACGCGACCACCCCCTCTCTCACCCGTAAGCCGTCATCACCATGTCAAACCCGCCATCACCGGGCGGTGCACGATACACGTGGATGGCCGGGTCTGGGCCCGGCCATGACGAAATGTTTATGACTCTCCCCCAAACTCGTCATGCCCGGACTTGATCCGGGCATCCACGCTTGGCGGCAGGGGATACACGTGGATGGCCGGGTCGGAGCCCGGCCATGACGAATCGTTTTATGGCTCGCCCGCATGCCGTCGTCTCCCGGGCTTGAATTACCCCCGAATTGGCGTTTCAGTAGGGACCGTCCATGGATGGGTCCAACCCGAACGAAACCGCCCGAGGAATGAGTATGTCCGATCCGCTGAAAATCGCCGTCATCGGCGGGGGGCCCGGCGGTCTCTTTTTCTCCATCCTGATGAAGAAGGAGAACCCGGCGCATGACATCACCGTCTACGAACGCAACCGCGCCGACGATACGTTCGGCTTCGCGGTCGTGTTCTCCGACGAAACCCTCAAGGGCTTCATGGGGCGGGACGAAAAGACCCACGAGGCCATCACCGAGGCCTTCGGCTATTGGGACGAAATCGAGGTCCGCTACCGGGACCGGCGCATCCGGTCCGGCGGCCACGGCTTCTGCGGCATCTCGCGCATCCAGCTGCTGAATCTCCTGCAGGCGCGGGCGGCGGAGCTCGGCGTCGCCATCGAGTACGAGTACGAGGTCGACAACCTGGACCAGTTCGCCGATTGCGACCTCATCCTCGGGGCGGACGGGGTGAACAGCTGGGTCCGGGAAACCCACAAGGACCGGTTCAACCCGACCATCGACTACCGGAAGACCAAGTTCGTCTGGCTCGGCACCACCCACGTGTTCGACGCGTTCACCTTCATCTTCCGCGAGAACCAACACGGCTGGCACTATCTGCACGCCTACCGCATGGGCAAGAACCAGTTCGGCGACCAGGGCGCGACCTGGATTCTCGAATGCCACGAAGACACCTGGAGGAACGCCGGCTTCGACAGGATGACCGAGGCGGAGACGGTCGCCTACTACGAGGCGATGTTCGAAGAAGAGCTGGAAGGCCATCCGATGATCGCCAACCGCTCCATCTGGCGCAACTTTCCCGCCGTCTACAATGAGAACTGGCACTTCGACAACGTCGTGCTGATCGGCGACGCCTGCCACACCGCCCAGTTCTCCATCGGGTCGGGCACCAAGATCGCCATGGAGGACGCCATCGCGCTGGCCGACGCCGTGACCGGGCACGGCCGGGACGTGAAGGCCGGCCTCCGGGCCTACGAGGATGCGCGCAAGGACGAGGTGGGCATGCTGCAGCACACGGCGCTGGTCAGCCTGCAATGGTACGAAAACGCGCGGCGCTACAACGTCTTCGATCCGCCGCAGTACGCCTTTTCGTTCCTGACCCGCTCCAAGAGCGTGACCTACGAGAACCTGAAACTGCGGGACCCGGCCTACGGCGCCGACGTGGACCGGTGGTTCGCCGACATCGTCCGCGGCCAGGGCTTCGACGTGCCCCACAACGATCCGCCGCCGCCCATGTTCACGCCGTTCCGGATCGGCGGCATGGTGGTGGAAAACCGGGTGATGGTCTCGCCCATGTGCCAGTACTCGGCGGTGGACGGGACGGTCACCGACTGGCATCTGGTGCATCTCGGCGGGTTCGCCGTCGGCGGGGCCGGGCTGGTCTACACCGAGATGACCGACGTTTCCCGGGAAGGCCGCATCAGCCCCGGCTGCGCCGGCATGTACAAGGCGGAACACGTCGGCGCCTGGAAGCGGATCGTCGATTTCGTCCACGACAACAGCCGCGCCAAGATCTGCCTCCAGCTGGCCCATGCGGGGCAGAAGGGCTCGACCAAGCTCTCATGGGAGGGGGACAACGAGCCCCTCGACGAGGGCAACTGGGACATCGTTTCGGCCTCGGCGCTGGCCTACCAGCCGGGCAATCAGGTGCCGAAGGAGATGGACCGGGCCCATATGGACAAGGTCCGGGACGACTTCGCCCGCGCGGCCGGAATGGCCGACCGGGCCGGGTTCGACATGCTCGAAATCCACATGGCCCACGGCTATTTGCTGTCCAGCTTCATCTCGCCGCTCTCCAACGTGCGGACCGACGAATACGGCGGGCCGCTCGGGAACCGGATGAAGTTCCCGCTGGAGGTGCTTCGCGCCGTCCGCGCGGCATGGCCCGCCGGGAAACCCGTCGCGGTCCGCATCTCGGCCACCGACTGGGTCGAGGACGGCGGCCTCACCGGGGACGACGCCGTCGAGGTGGCGAGGATGCTCAAGGAGAACGGCGCGGACATCATCGACGTTTCGGCCGGGCAGACCTCGACCGACGCCAAGCCGGTCTACGGCCGCATGTTCCAGGTCCCGTTCTCGGAGCAGGTGCGCCTGGAGGCCGGGGTGCCGACCATCGCGGTCGGCAACATCACGTCGGCGGACCAGATCAACACCATCGTCGCCTCGGGCCGGGCGGACATCTGCGCGCTGGCGCGCCCGCACCTCCTCGATCCGCACTTCACGCTGAAGGCCGCCGCCCATTACGGCTACAGGGACCAGGCGTGGCCCAACCAGTATCTGAGCGCCAAATCCCAGGCCGAGACCGTGGCCGAGCGGGACAACCAGGCCTTGGCCGAACTGCGCGCGGCGGCGAAGCCGCCCAGCCAGTGGCAGTACTGGGGCGCGGCCAAGAAGGACGCCGCCGAGTAGCCGGGCCTGCCGCCCTCCCTCTCCCTCTCCCTTGACGGGGGAGGGTCGGGGTGGGGGTGAAGATGAGGGCGGGGGTGAAGCGACAATCCCCCAATCGGGTCCGGACTCGAACGCCGCTACGCCCCCAGCCGGCCGCCGATCTCCGGGCTGTCCTCGGCGTAGCGGTAGGCCCGAAAGGCGGCGTTGACGTCGCCTTGGATGGGCAGCGGCGGCTCCCATTTGGTCGAATAGGGAGAAAGGTACTCCCAGACGACCTCGCCGTCCGGCGCGGCCTCGAATATGCACCCGGCCAGCCCCTCGCAAATCAGGGTGTTGCCCGACGCCAGCCGCTGGGCCCCGGAGATGGCGGCGCTGAAGAAGCTGATCGACGGGTTGCCCTGATACTCCCATACCGTCTCGCCGGACCTGGGATCCAATTCCAGGACCTTGGAGCCCATGGGCCGTTGACCGACCCGGTTGGCGAACATCAGGACGTTGCCGTTGTCGAGAATCTGGACGTCGTGGGGCAGGCCCCATTCCCGATCCCGAAGGCTCCAGAGAATGTCGCCGCCCGGCTTGCCGATACAGGCAAAGTAGTTGAGGTCCCGGAAATTGACGATGACCGAATTTTCGTCGACCGGGAACACGGTGTTGGCGTGCCCCCATTCGGAGCGGCCGACGACGGGGGGAATGGGGAAATCGTCGACCTCCAGATTGTCTTGCGCGTGCCATTCCCAGACGACGTTGCCGCCGGCGTCGACCTCCCGGACATTGTCGCCCCAGACGCCGTCCGGGTGTTCGGTGCCGGGCTGGCCGCCCTTGACGCGCTGGGCGCGCTCCTCGGTGAGCAGTTCCCAGCCGAGATAGACGGTGTTGCCGTTGGGCAGGCGGCGCATGTCATGGTGCTGGTACTTGTCGCGATGCTCCCAGACGACGTTTCCGTCCCAATCAAGCTCGCGCATGATGCCGCCCGGCGGCACGAGGCCGGGCGGGGTCTCGCCGCCGATCAGATTGACGAACAGATTGCCGTTCTCCAGAAGATAGCTGAGCCCGGCGATTTTCTCCTTGTGGGTCCACTGCTGAACCACCTCGCCCGCCATGTTGACGATGTAGGTGTCGTGGCCGAACAGGTTCGAAAATATGGTCAGGCCGGGTGTCGCCTTCGCCGTATCGTGGTGGGTAATCCCTTTGGGAACGTAGTGCATGGTTTCTCCTATGCGGCGGCGCAGCCGTTGATTTCGGGGCTGTCCTCGGCGTAGCGGCAGGCGCGGAAGAGAGCGCCCACGGGGCCCAGCAACGGGCCCTCGTCCCATTCCGCGGTAAAGGGATTGACGTACTCCCAGACGATTTCGCCGCCGGGCGTCACTTCGAAGATACAGCCCCAAAGACCTTCGCAAATCAGCGTGTTGCCGCTCGCCAGACGCTGGGCGCCCGAGATGAAGGGGCTGGAGAAGGCGTGATGGGGCCGCGCGGAATATTCCCAGATGACGGATCCGTCGTCCGGGCTCATCTCCAGGACTTTCGATCCCAGCGGCATCTGACCGGCCCGGTTGGCGAACAGCATGAGATTGCCGTTGTCCAGAAAATGCGGGTCGTGGGGCAATCCCCATTCCGGGTTGCGGAGCCGCCACGACAGGCCGTTGGTCTTCTTGTCGATGACCGCCAGGAGATTGAAATCCCGAAAGCCGACGAGGTAGCCGTCCTCGCCGACCGGAACGACGGCATTCGCGTGACCCCATTCCGCGCGCGGCAGCACCGGCGGGATGGGCCAATCCTCGATCGCCAGGTGCTCCTGCGCCCGCCATTCCCAGACGAGATCGCCGTCCGGGGAAACCTCGCGCACCACCTCGCCGTATATGCCGTTCTCGTGTTCGGATTCCGGGACGCCGCCCAGGACTCGCGGTGCGTTTTCGCCGCTCAGCAGCTCCCAGGCGAGATAAACGGTGTTGCCGTTCGGCAGCCGGCGCATGTCATGGTGATGCAAATCGTCGAGATGTTCCCAGACCACGTTGCCGTCCCAGTCGACCTCCCGAATGATGCCGCCGCGCGGCAATATTCCCTCGGGCGTCGCCCCGCCGTCCAACGACGACAGGAGGTTTCCATTGGGAAGCAAATGCCCGTAGGTCCCGATCCGGTCCGCGTGGCGCCACTGATGCACGATCTCGCCGTCGAGGCCGATGAGGTAGGTATCATGGCTGTAAAGCGGTGAGAAGATCGTGAAGCCCGGGGTGGCTTGGCCCTCCAAATTCAGCGTGAGGCCCTTTGGTTCGAATCGCATCAATCGTCACCGAACGCCGCCCGGGCCTGGCCGGCGATGACCAGCTTCTGAATTTCCGACGTTCCTTCGTAAATCCGCAGCGCGCGGATTTCCCGGTAGAGCTTTTCCACGGTGCGCCCCGACACCACGCCTTCGCCGCCGAAAATCTGCACCGCCTGGTCGATCACCTGCTGGGCGCTCTCGGTGGCGTGCAGCTTGGCCATGGCCGATTCCCGCGTGACCCGGGTTTCCCGGACGTCCTTGGTCCAGGCCGAGCGGTAAACCAGCAGGGCCGCGGCGTCGATGGCCACGGCCATGTCGGCGATTTTTTCCTGGATGAGCTGGAACTCGGCGATGGCCGAGCCGAAGGCGCGGCGGGATTCCGCGCGGCCGATGGCCTCGTCCATGGCGCGCCGCGCGAATCCAAGCGCCGCCGCCCCCACGGTGGAGCGGAAGACGTCCAGCGTCGCCATGGCGATCTTGAACCCGTCGCCGCCCCCGCCCAGCCGGTGCGAGCCGTCGACCCGGCAATCGTTGAATTCAAGGGTGCCCAGGGGATGGGGGGCGATGACATCGATGCGCTCCGAAACCGACAGCCCCGGATTGTCCGCATCGACCACGAACGCCGAAATTCCCCGCGCGCCTTCCGCCTCGCCGGTGCGGGCGAAGACCACGTAGTGATCGGCGATGCCCGCGTTGGAGATCCAGGTCTTCTCGCCGTTGATCACCCAGCCGTTGCCGTCGGCTTCGGCCGCGGTGGTCATGCCGGCGACGTCGGAGCCGGCGCCCTTTTCCGAGATCGCGAAGGCGGCCATCGTCTCGCCGGCCGCCACGGGCGGCAGGTAGCGGCTTTTCAGTTCATCCGAGCCGAACAGCGATATGGAGCCGGTGCCGAGCCCCTGCATGGCCATGGCGAAATCGGCGAGACCCGAATGGTAGGCCAGGGTTTCGCGGGCGATGCACAGGCTGCGCACGTCGAAGCTCTCGAAGGCGCCGCCATAGGCCGCGGGCACGCACGCCCTGAACCACCCCGCCCGGCCGATGGCCGCGACCAGCTCCCGCATCTGGGCGTCCAACTGGTCGTTATCGCCGGGTTCGTCTTCGGTAATGCCGGGAATGGCCGCGGCCGCCCAGTCGCGGATGCCCCGGGCATACTCCCGGTGGGCGTCCTCGAAGAACGGCCAGTGGAGGAAGGTGGTGTCGGGCATCGCCTAATTGCCCTCGAAGACCGGCTTTTCCTTCGCGGCGAAGGCCCGGTAAGCCCGCTTGAAATCCTCGGTCTCCATGCAGACCGCCTGGGCCTCCGCCTCCGCGGCGATCGCCTGTTCGACGCTCATGTCCCACTCGTCGTTCATCATCTTCTTGGTGACGGCGTGGGCGAAGGTCGGACCGGCGGCGAGCCTGCGCGCGCTCTCCAGGGTTTTTTCCAATAGGTCGCCGGACGGGTAGAGCGCATTGAAGAAACCCCAGTCGAGGGCCTCCTCGCCGGACATGGACCGGCCCGTATAGAGCAGCTCCGCCGCGCGGCCTTGGCCGATGATCCGCGGCAGGATGGCGCAGGCGCCCATATCGGCGCCCGACAGCCCGACCCGGACGAAGAGAAACGCCACCTTGGCGTCGGCCGTGCCGTAACGGAGATCGCTCGCCATGGCGAGTATGGCGCCCGCGCCGGCGCACACCCCGTCCACGGCGGCCAGGATCGGCTGCGGACAGGCCCGCATCGCCTTCACGAGGTCGCCGGTCATGGCGGTGAACGTCCTCAGTTCGTCCCCGTTCATTTCGACCAGCGGGCCGATGATGTCGTGGACGTCGCCGCCGGAGCAGAAGTTCCCGCCGGCGCCGGTGATCACCACCATCTTGACGTCGTCGGCATCGTTCAACGCCCGGAAGGTGTCGCGCAGTTCCGCATAGCTCTCGAACGTAAGGGGATTTTTCCGTTCCGGGCGGCTCAGGGTGACGGTCGCCACCTTGCCGTCGACGGACCAGTCGAAATGTTCGGCCTTGATGTCGGATGCGTTCATGGCGTTTCTCTAGGGCGTTTCTCTAGTTGGTCACCGAGCCGCCGGAAACGACGATGCTCTGGCCGGTGATCGCGGCGGACGAGGGGAGCGCGAGCCAGGCAACCGTCTCGGCGACCTCGTCGGGTGTGATCAGGCGGCCGATGGGGCTGGTTCCGGCCAGGTGGGCGCGGACGTCGTCCGCCGCCTGGCCGGTTTTCTCGACGATGTTGTCGACCGCTTCGGCCACCAGGTCGGTGTCCGTGTAGCCCGGGCAGACGGCGTTGACGGTGACGCCCTTGGTGGCGCATTCCAGCGCCAGGGAGCGGGTGAAGCCGACGACTCCGTGCTTGGAGGCCGAGTAGGCGGCGATATAGGGGTAGCCGCGCAGCCCCACGGTGGAGGAAATGTTGATGATCCGGCCATAGCCGGCCTCGCGCATGGCCGGATAGACCTGTTGGGTGCAGAGGAACGTGCCGGTCAGATTGAGCCCGATGGTCATCTCCCAGAATTCCAGGCTCATCCGGTGCATGGGCGCGCTTTTCCCGACGCCGGCATTGTTGACCAGGATATGAGCCGGGCCCAGTTCGCCCTGCACGGACTGGAAAGACGCCGCTACGTCGCCGGCCTTGGAGACGTCGGCGGCGGCGGATGCCACCTGAACGCCGTGTTCGGCCGAGATTTCCCGGGCCTTGGCGTCGAGGTCCGGTTGGCTGCGGGCAATCAGCGAGACGTTCGCGCCCATCCGGGCGAGAAACGCCGCCGACGCCGCGCCGATACCCTTGGAGCCGCCGGTGACGATGGCATGCTGCCCGGAGAGCGCCTTGTCGGCGAAGATGTTGGATTGGGCCGGAAGCTCCGGCGCGGTGTCGTCCATTCATAACCTCTTTGCGGCCGTTACTGTGGCCAAAGGGAAGTCGTTGGGCAAGCCCCGCGCTCCCCGCTGTCCCGCGAATCGTCATGCCCGGGTCGGTCAATTCGTCCGAATTGACCTTATTTGATCCGGCGCTCCCCGCTCCCCCGCAAGCCGTCATGCCCGGACTTGATCCGGGCATCCACGCCTTGGGGCTGGCGACACACGTGGATGGCCGGGTCGGGGCCCGGCCATGACGAATCGATTTAATACCGGCGGTCCGGGCCCGGCTCGGTCAATTCGGAGCGAATTGACCTTACATGACGCAGTCATTTCATGCCCCATCGCCGCGACACTCGCCGGACGGCTCAATCGAGGCCGGCTACTCGCCGCTCTTCAGAATCTCGTCGATGGTCACCATCCGGCCTTCCCCGGCCGACTTGACGCCGGCCCGGATGACCGCCAGCGAGCGGGTCGCCCATTCGCCGCCGACCTCGGGCTCGGCATCGTCCCGGATGCAGTCGCCGAATTCCCGCATCTGCTCGGCGATGGTGTCGTTCTTTTCGAACGGCACGTGTTCGGGCGTCTCGCCGCCCTGTTCCAGGAAATACATGCCGGTGTGCAGGGTGTAGAGCGCCGACGCCTTCTTGCCGTAGATATTCATGACGTAGTTCTCGCCCGCCGACGCGTAGCCGGCATTGAGGGTCGAGACGGCGCCGTTCTCGTGTTTGAGCACCAGACCGGCCACATCGGGGTTGTCGCCCGGGAGCACGAGCTGGGACAGCATGCCCGAAACCTCGACGACGGGTCCGATGATCATCTCCAATACATCCACATAATGGGGGCCGATTTGCAGCATCACGCCTCCCGGCATGCCCTCGGCGGTATAGCGCCAATGCCCCTCGTCGAAGGCGCCCAGGCGGTCCCGGCTGATATTGGCCTCGGCCTGAACCAGAATGCCGAAGTCGCCGTTCCTGACCTTCTCGTGGACCCACCGGAATTGGCTTTCGCGCCGGCGCTGAAAGCCGATGGACAGTTTGACGCCGGCGTCCCGGCAGATCCTGGTGATCTCGGCGCCCTCGCCGGTGGAATTGGCGATGGGCTTGTCGAGAAACACATGCTTGCCGGCTTCCGCCGCCTGGCGCGTGGTTTCCAGGTGGATGTCGTTGGGCGTCGTGTTGATGATGCCGTGGATATCCGGATCGGCGAGGATGTCCTCGTAGCTGTCATAGGCCTTGCAGCCGTATTCCTCGGCGAATGCCCGGCGCTTTTCCTCCGAACGGGTGAAGCAGCCGGCGATGTCCACCCCCGGCGCCCGCGTCACGCCGTCCGCGAGAACGTTGGACCACCAGCCGATGCCCAGGGATGCCAGTCGGATTGTTTCGCTCATTGTCGTGTCGCTCCGTCGGATGGGCGCCGGGACCGGTGCTCGGCGTAGAAGGACCAGAAGATCGAAAGCGCCGCCAGGCCCAGGAAGACGACGCTGAACGGCGAGGTGAAGAAGATCGTGGGATCGCCCTGAGAGGCCGCGAGAGACACGCGAAGATGCTCCTCGAGCGGCCGGCCGAGAACCAGGGCCAGGAGCAGCGGCACCACCGGCATGTCGAGCCAGCGCATGGCGAGGCCCAGCAGCCCGAACCCGAACATCACGTAGACATCGAAGAAATTGTTGCGCAGCGCGTAGGAGCCGATGACGCACAAAAGCGCGATCGTCGGCATCAACAGCGCGTTCGGCGTCGCCAGAACCTTGACCAGCAGCCGCAGGCCGAGGAATCCGATGACGATGTTGAAGAAGTTGGCGTACATGAAGGAGAAGATCACGCCGAAGGCGAAGCCCCCGTTTTCGACGAACAGCAGCGGACCCGGCGCCAGGCCGTGAATCAGCAGCGCGCCGATGAGGATCGCGGTGACGGGATCGCCCGGAATCCCCAGCGTCATCATCGGCACGAGCGCGCCGCCGGTGACCGCGTTGTTGGCGCTTTCCGGCGCGGCGATTCCCTCGGGCGCGCCCTTGCCGAATTCGTCACGGTTCTTCGAGACCCGCTTGGTGTAGTCATAGCTGATGAACGCGGCGATGGGACCGCCGGCGCCCGGCAGAATTCCAAGAAATGCGCCGACCGGCGCGCCGATGGAGACGGGCAGCCGGATTCGTTTCAGGTCCGCCCAGCGGGGCAACACCCGCTCGATGCGCGCGGCCTCGTACCGGGTCTTCTTGTCGCCGATCAATTCGACGAAATTGTCGACCAGCTGGGGGATGGCGAACAGGCCGATCAGCGCCGTCAGGAAGTGGATGCCGGCGATCAGGTTTACCTGGCCGAAAGTGAACCGCTGCGACCCCATCATCGGGTCCTGGCCGATGGTGACGATCATCAACCCGATGACGGCGGAGAGCAGGCCCTTGATCACCGATTTGGCGGCAAAGCTGCAAATGATCGTCAGGCCGAAGAAAACCAGACTGAACAAGTCCGGCGACTGGAACCGGAGCGCGACCTCCGCCAGCAGGGGCGCGATCAAGAACAGTCCGGCGAACGAGACCATGCCGCCGATAAAGCTCGCCGTGATGGCGAGGCCCAGCGCCCGCCCGGCCTCTCCCCGCTGGGCGAGGGGGTGGCCGTCGAGGCCGGTGGCCGACGCCGACGGCGTGCCCGGGATGTTGAGCAGGATCGCCGAGAAGCTGCCGCCGGTCATGCCCGAGACGTAGAGGCCGAGGAGCAGGGCGATGGAGATGGTCGGCTCCAGGACGAATGTCAACGGCAGGACGATGATGATGCCGGTGGAGATGGTCATGCCCGGGATCATCCCGACGATCAGGCCGAGCAGCGAGCCGATGCCGGTGGCGATCAGGCTCGACATCATGCTTGCCTGGGCAAATCCGTCGAGGATATCCGGGTTCATCCGATCACCCCCGAAAGAATGCCGCTCGGCAGCAGGATCAGAAAAACGCCGCGAAACAGGTAGAACAGGGCGAGGGAAATGCCGATGGAGCCGCCCAACAGCCAAAGCGGGCGGCGCTCGCCGTACAGGTACATCAGGGCCAAGAAGAACGGGATGTTCGCCGCGACGAAACCGAGCGTGGGCAATGCGGCGAGATAGACCACGAACGCAACGCCGCCCCACAGGTATTTGTGGGGCGCCACATCCGGCGCCTCGGGCGCCGCGTTGCTTGTCGCCGGACGCAGACCCTGGATCAGCAGCGCGGCCGAGAGAACCAGGAACAGCACCGCGACGACCCAGGGGAAGAACGATGGCTGGGTGGTGCTGCCGATATCGCGGGTCGGCAGGTTCGCGGTGAGGACCGTATAGCCGATGCCGATGGCCAACAGGAAAACGGCGGCAATGAGATTGCGCCTGCGCATATCGAACCTTGCCCTCAAAAAGCCGGGGCGGTCCGCCGGGCCAACAGCAAAACCGCCCCGTGTCCTCCGTTACGGGTGTACTATTTCTTCATCTTGGACTTGTACATCCCGGCCTTTTTCATGATGGCGACGATGTTGGCGTTGGAGCGCTCGAGCTTGGCCGCGAACGCCTTCTGGCCCATCGGCTTCAGGGTCAGGTTCAGCTTTTTCATGCGGCCCGAGAAGTCAGGCGAGTTGGCGGCCTTGATCATCGCCGCTTCCAGCTTGTCCTTGATCGGCTGAGGCGTGCCCTTGGCGACCGAAAGGCCGCGGAAGAGGTCGAATTCCATGTCCATGCCGAGTTCCTTGGCGGTCGGAACGTCCGGGGCCGCCGGGTTGCGGCTGCCGCTGGAGACCATCAGGAACTGGGCCTTGCCGGCCTTAACCAGACGCAGCGGAACGAAGAAAATGTCGACCGCCGCGTCGGCCTCGCCGCTCAGGATCATCTTTCGCCGGTCGGGCGCCTTTACGGGCAGCATGATGGGTTGGCAACCGGACAGCGCCGACATGGCGACGCCCGCCAAGTGGGTCGCGCTGCCAAACCCGGCGAAGGCCAGCTTCAGGGTCTTCGGCTTGGCCTTGCACTCGGCGACGAAGTCCTTGAACGATTTCCAGCGGCCGGCCTTGACCACCAGCGGGACGGGCTGCTGCGCGACCTGGCCGATATGGTCCAGGGCCTTGTAGTCGAAATCGACGTTGCCGATGTTCGTGGTGGTCAGGATCGACGTGGAATTCCACGCGACGGTGTAGCCGTCGGGCTTCGAGTTCTTCACGTAGGTATAGGTAATGGCGCCGCCGCCGCCGGGCTTGTTCACCGGCACGACCGGCTGGCCGAGCTCGGCGCTCATCGCCTTGGCGATCATCCGGCCTTCGATGTCGGCGCCGCCTCCGGCGCCGAACGGAATAACGAACTCAATCGGCTTTTCGGGCCATTCGGCCTTTGCCTGCCCGGCGCCCGCGATCAGCGCAATCGCCGCGGCCGATCCCAGAGCAACTGAAGTGAACTTTTTCATTTAAGTCTCCCTGCTGAATGAAGCTTGCTGTCTTGAATTGAACTCGACTTTATCGTTCCAAACCTACTCGATGGACGCGCCGACGGCGTCGACCGCCGCCTTGGCGATGTCCTGATCCTGTTCCCAGTCACCGCCGCTTACGCCAATTCCCCCCAGGCATTCGCCGTCGAGGAATATGGGAAAGCCGCCCTCCATGGCGGTCCAGCGATTCGCGCCGGCGGCGAGCGACAGGCCGATGGCATGCAGCGTGTCGAGATCCTGACCCTGCGCGCCCCGCGTCGTCGTCGGGCGTTTGTTCGATGCAGATGTCACCGCCTTCGTGGTGGAGGAATGAACGGTATGGAACCGTCCCCCGTCCATCCTTTCAAGTAGAATCATATGGCCGCCGGCATCGACGATGGCGACGGTCGCGGCAATTCCGATCTCTTCGGATTTCGCGATGGCCGCCGCCATCATTTCCTTTGCGCCTGCGTTGGTCAGGCGCCGGGTGATCGCAACCGCGGCGGCGTCGCTCATCGGACTCTCCCTCTAGGATTCTTGATTGTTGGGCGTCGGGCCTTGGACGCAATGGAAACATACATTTGCCGCGCAAGTCAAAGAAATTTTGCCATGTTGAATTATATTTCATATTATGAAATCATACTCCGGCGAATTTCAATCGATTGGATGGTGATGAACGTCAAATCCGCGGACGCCGGGACCCCCCCGAAGGACGGCCGGACAATCCAGTCGGTAACCCGCGCGCTCGACATTCTCGAAGTGCTGTCGATGTCGGAAGGCGAGATGCCGCTGAACGAAATCGCCCGGATGACCGGGCTGAACGTCTCGACCTGCCACCACATATTGCTGACGCTGCTGACCCGGGGGTATGTGGGGCAGGCGCAAAAGGGTCGGTCCTATTCCCTTGGGTCGAAGGTCATCGAGCTTTCTTCAAACCGGGCCCGCCAGTTCAGTCTGGTGGATCTGGCGATGCCGGCGCTCCGGGAGTTGAATGACAGGACCGGGGAAAACGTCCACCTTGCCGTCATTCAGGGCAATGATCTGGTCATCCTGACCGAACTGGCCTCTCCCAAAATCGTCCGGGTGGTGACGGACTCGATCAGCCTGGCGAATGCGGCGCACGCCAGCGCCATAGGCAAGGCCATCCTCGCCTGGCTGCCCGAGCCGGAAATCACGCGGCTTCTCGATCACAAGGGGCTGACCAAATTCACCGAGCGGACCGTCGTCGACCGTCACGATCTGATCGAGGGACTTCGTCATGTCAGGCGGTTCGGCTTCGCCATGGAAAAAGAAGAGTTCCTGCCCGGCGTCGTCAGTGTCGGGACGGCCATTCGGGATTACTCGGGTACGGTTCTCGGCGCTGTCGGCTGTACCATTCCAGGCGGCCGCGCCGACGAGGATCACCTCGAACTGGTAAAAAACGCGGTCCAGGCGTGCGCGGGGTCGATCGCGACCAGGCTGGGACGGCCGTCCGAGGACCAAAGAGAGAGCTAGGTTTACGCCGCCAGGGGACCAAACCGGGTGACGTCCGTTCCCTCGGCGCGGCGCTGCTCGCAATAGGCGGCAAACGCCTCCATGGCCGGCGGAATCTCCGAACTCAGGACCCCGGCCCGGTAGCTCGGCCGCTCCTTGATGCGGGCGTACCAGCCGAGAAGGCTGGGATGACGATCCAGCGGATAATCCATCAGGTCGAGCCGATGGACATTGGGCACCCAGGCGATATCGGCGAGTGTAAACCGGTCGCCCAGGAGCCATTGACGACCGTTCAAGGCGCCGTCGAGCGCCACGAAACAGTCGTGCTGAAATTTCAGCTCTTCGTCGATTTCGTCCCTCGGAAAGCCGTCCTCGGATGCCCATACCTTCATGAATTCCGTCAGTTCGTCGTTGCGGTGCGACGCCACGAGGTGGGCCAGCGCCTCGGGCGGCATTTTGTGCATCTTGAACAGGAATTCGTGGGTCAACAGCTTCAGGGAGTGTTGGGCATCGTCGGCGCCCGCCATCCACTTCAGCATCTCCGCTTCGTCGTCCTTGTCCGCGGGCCTCAGCGGCGGTTCGGGGTACGTGGTGTCCAGGTAGTCGATGATGTCGATGCTCTCGATCATGACCCGGCCGTCGACGACCATTGCCGGAACCAGACCCTTGGGATTAATGGACTGAAATTCCTCGGTCGCGTGCTCCATCTTCTCCAGGTCGATCTCGTGACCGGTCCATTCCAGTCCTTTCTCGTCCAACACCATCCGGACCCGTTGAGAGCAGCTCGAGAGCCAGAAGTGGTACAGGTGAATGCCCGTGAGTGCTTTCACTTCCCGGTTTTGCGTATCGATAAACGGCATTTCGTATCTCCCACGTGTCCGAACGGCCCCCGACTGTGAAGAAGGTCACAGTTATCTCGCGTGCCGCCCTTTATGGTATTATCGTCATGACCATCGACGGACAGCGTATCATGAGATTACTTCCCGTTCTCGGATTCGTCCTCCTATGGCCGGCTCAAAGTATGGCAATTACATACGACGAGGCGCGGCACCTTTTGGCGCGGACCGGTTTCGGCGTCGCCGAGCCGGCCGACATCCAAAAACTCCTGCCGATGAGTTTCGGGCAGGCGGTGGATCATTTGCTTGACGGCGTCCGGACCGAACCCGTGACGGCTGTTCCCGAATTTGCCGCACACCCCACCGAGCGCAGGAAAGTCCGGCGCATGAATGCCGAGGATCGCCGGGACTTCAACAAGCGCGTAAACGGGGACCGAAGGGCGATGAAAGCGTGGTGGGCGGGCGAAATGCTGGCGACGGATTCGCCGCTGACGGAGCACCTCGTCCTGTTCTGGCACAATCACTTCGTGTCCGAGGCCCGCAAGGTCCGGTTCGGCCAATGGATCTATGCTCAAAACGCCATCTTCAGGAAATATGCCCTCGGCAATTTCGGCAAGATGCTGGTCAAGGTTTCGACCGATCCGGCGATGCTTTGGTATCTCGACGGGCACAAGAACGTCAAAGGCAAGCCCAACGAGAATTTCGCCCGCGAAGTCCTCGAGTTGTTTTCCATGGGCGAGGGCAGGGGCTATACGGAAAAGGATATCCGGGAGGCCGCCCGCGCCTTTACGGGCTGGACCGTCGACATCGACACCGGCAAGTTCGATTTCAAATTCGGCCGCCACGACAACGACATCAAGACCGTGCTCGGCGTGGACGGGAACCACCACGGGATGAGCGTGCTTCGAATCATCCTGCGCCGGAACGAGGTCGCGGAGTTCATTACCGAAAAACTATGGCTGGAGTTCGTTTCCCGCGAGCCCGACCCCCGGACCGTGCGCGAACTGGCCAAGGGCTTTCGCGATTCGGGCTATGAACTCAAGCCGCTGCTGAGAGGCCTGTTGCTCAGCAAGGCCTTTCGCGATCCCGCCAATCGAGGAATTCTGGTGAAATCTCCGGTCGATCTGGTAATCGGCACGCTGCGTCTGTTTCATTTCGAACAGGCGCCGGTAATCAAGGCTTTTTGGTGGCAAAAGAATATGGGGCAGGAGCTGTTCGATCCGCCGGACGTGAAGGGCTGGCGCGGGCATACCGCCTGGCTGTCCTCCACGACGGCGCTGCGCCGGGAGCAGTTCCTCCGCGCGGTTCACCGGGGCCTCCGGGCGGGGTGGGCGGCGCAAAATGGCCGGATGATGAAGGCCGGGCCGTTTGGCGCCGCGAATGCGGAAACGCTGCAGGCGGCATTCGAATCGGAGTGGCGGCGGTTGCCCGGTTTACTGCTTGCGGCCGCCCCCGTCATGCAGCGGCCGGCGAATGGCAAGGGCCTAAAACGCCTGGCGAACCTGACCCTCGACCCGGTCTATCAGTTGAAGTAGGAGGCCGACATGAACCGGCGCGAGTTCCTCGCCTATTCATCCATGACCGCCGTCGCCTCGGCGGCGCCGTTCGGGATTCTGATGCCGCGTGATGCCCATGCCGCCGACGCCGGCTGGGACCGCACGCTCGTTTTGCTCGAACTGAACGGCGGCAATGACGGTCTGAACACCGTCATACCCTACACCGACCCCAGATATTATTCGCTGCGGCCCGAACTCGCGGTGCCGAAGGACAAGGTGATTCGGCTCGACGAGAAGCTGGGATTCCACCCACGGCTTGAACCGCTGATGGGCTCGTGGCGGGACCGGGAACTGGCCATCGTCCTGGGCGTCGGATATCCCGATCCGAACCTGTCTCATTTCAGGGGAATCGACATCTGGGACAGCGCGTCCGATTCCAAGGAAGTATTGGATGACGGGTGGGTCTCCCGCCTGGTCGAGGAATCCCGCCCGCCGAAATCGTATGCGGCTGACGGCCTCGTGATGGGGCGGAATTCGGTCGGACCCTTGATGGGTGCCGCCGCCCGCGTCGTCCAGCTGCCCAAGGAGCCCGGCAAATTGCTTAAGCAGGCGAAGCGTCTCAGGACCGGCGGCATGGCCCCGCCGGACAATCCGGCGCTTGCTCATCTGCTGAAACAGCGGCGTGACCTCCGCAGCGCGGCCGACCAATTCGTCGCCAAGCGGATCGCCGATACGGATCCGGGCGGCGGTTTTCCCGAGACGGAGCTTGGCAAGCAGTTCGAGAATGCCGCCCGTCTCATCGTATCGGGCGCGAAAGTCCCGTTCATCAAGCTTTCGCTGGGTCAGTTCGACACGCACATCGAACAATCGGAACTGCACGCGGACCTCTTGGGAGAGGTCGCGGGCGCGATGGCGGCCTTCGCGGCGGCCATGGAAAATACCGGCAACTGGGACAAAGTCGCCGTGATGACCTATGCGGAGTTCGGCCGCCGGCCCGACGAGAACAATTCGGCGGGCACCGATCACGGCACCTCGGCGCCCCACTTCGTTATCGGCGGCAAAGTCCGTGGCGGGTTCTTCGGCGAGCAGCCGCCCCTCGACGACCTGGACAACAAGAATTTGAAGCACCGGGTCCATTTCCGGTCGATGTATGCATCCGGCGCCCGGGAATGGTGGGGGCAGCGGGCGAGCTTCATCCGCGAGAAGGGCTTGGGAATTTTTGCGTAGGCCCGCCGATCCGGGGAGGGAAAATTGGGACATCTGCTTGACGGCGCGTGGACCGACGACGAGGTCCTGAAGGAAGTCCGCGACGACGGAAAATACGTCAAGTTCGACAGCATATTCAGGAACCGGATCACACGGGACGGGGACGGGGGCGAGGGAGGCTTTCCGGCCGAGGCCGGGCGGTACCACCTTTATTCATCGGTCGCATGTCCATGGGCCCACCGGACCGAGCTCATCCGAATCCTGAAGAAACTGGATGGGGTCATCGGACATACGGACACGCGCCAGACCATGGGCGGCGAGGGCTGGACGTTCGCGGAACCGCACGTGATACCGGGTACCGACCGGTCCGCCGCCTATTTGCACGAGGTCTATGCGCTATCGGAACCCGCCTACACCGGCCGGGTGTCGGTGCCGGCGCTTTGGGATTCGCGCACCCGAAAGATCGTGTCCAACGAGAGTTCGGAGATCATCGTCATGTTCAATGAGGCGTTCGACGGGATTGCGCCGCCGAGCCCGGACTACTATCCCCCGGTACTCAGGGAGGATATCGACGCGGTCAATGCCATGGTGCTCGACGGCATCAACAATGCCGTGAACGAGTGCGGCCGGGGCGTCAGTCAGCAGGCCTATGAGGCCGCCTTCGACAAGCTTTTCCAGACCCTGGACGAACTGGAGGCGCGGCTCAGCCGGCAGCGCTATCTGTGCGGCGACCGGCAAACGCTGGCCGACTGGCGCCTGTTTCCCAACCTGGTGCGCTTCGATGCAATCTATTATCTGGGATACAAGTGCAATCTCCGCCGTATCGCGGACTATCCCAATCTGTCGGAATATCTTCGCGACCTCTATCAGACCCCCGGCATCGACCGGGTTTGCGATGTGGCCGGCATGAAGGATGGGGTTTATGGCGGCGCCGGCCCGATCCCCACCAACGGCATCGTACCGAAAGGACCGGAGATGAACTTGAGGGAGGGGCATACCCGGAACCGGTTCGGCTGACGGGAATTCGACGGGCGCGGACGGGCCGCGAATTTCAAACAGTTTGAACTTTTATTCGCCGCCAAACGTTCGTAGGTTTGGAGACGGCGAGCACGAGCTCGCGGGGAACAACCGACCGGACGGCCCAAAGCCGGCAAGCAATTGATGCGAGGATGGCGATGAACGCCCTAAGAAACCTGACGCTCGGACTGATATTCGCCGTTGCGTTTTCGGGTCTTGCCCGAGCGGAAGATGCCGCGATCGGTGCGTTCTACGGCACCTACGTCGGCAAGGCGATCGTCGAGAAAGACGGTGCCGCCGGCGAGCGCGACCTCAACGTGGTCATCAAGCCGTTCCGCAAGGGATTTACGGTCGAGTGGACGACGGTCACCCGGCGCGCCGGCGGCAAGACAAAACGGGCTTCCTACAAAATCAATTTTCGGCCGAGCCGCCGCGAGGGCATCTTCGCCTCGGCGATGAAGATCAACAAATTCGGCAGGGGCGTTCCCCTGGATCCTCTGAGAGGCGATCCCTATGTCTGGGCGAGGATTTCCGGCAAGACACTGACCGTCCATGCGATGATCATTATGGACGATGGCGGTTTCGAGATGCAGACCTACAACCGGACGCTCACCGACAGCGGAATGTCCCTGGACTTCGAGCGCATCCGCAACGGCCGGCCCCTCCGCAAGATCAAGGCGTCGCTGGAACGCCAGGGCGAATAGCTTGGCTCCGCCCCGGCCGGCGCTAGCCCTTCTTCGACTCCCTGTATTCCCTGATGATCCGGAAAGCGTCCTCGCTGTATTCGGCGGCCGGGCTATCGCCGCCGATGACGAACAGCATAATGTGCTCCTCGTCCGGCTCATCCTCGGTGACATTGAAGAACCGCCGCTGCAATCCGGGCGGGAACGACACCACGTCGAGCGGCCCCGCATCCACATACTCGTAATCGTCCCCCTCGTTCCAGGCGCACCGCCATGTGCCGGTGATGGGCATGAAGGTTTCGTTGGTATCGTGGTTGTGCATCAAGGGGCCGCAGCCGGGCTTGGCCTTGACGAACCCCATGTTGAAGCCTTCCGAGATGGGAATCGCGGGGGCGGCCGATGCGTCTTCGCCGACGGGCGACTGGATCGTGCCGGAACCGTCATCCTCGGGCGGCTGAAAGCCGATGACATTGATCAGCTCACGGTGGCATTCGGGCAGTTCGCTGTCATCGAGGCCGCCGCGCGACCCCTTGAGGTCGGCAAACCGGGCAACCCGCTTCATCATCTCTTCCTTGGTCCACACTCGTACCGGGGGCAGCATGGGTTCCTCCTCTGAAATCGGTGCAATTCGGTCAAACGATAGCGGCTGCGTCGCCAATCGTCATCCGGCAATCTAGGTGGCGGCCGCCGCCGCCCCGTCCTTCAGGAGCCTCTCCACTTGCGCGTTCCCGTAGCCCAGGACGCCGGTGAGAATTTCCCGCGTATTCGCGCCCAGGGCAGGCGCGGCGTTTGCCGGCAGTTCCGGAGCTTCGGAGAGAAAAACCGGCGTCCGGGCGAACCTGAACTCGCCCACCTCGGGATCATCGATGGGCATCAGGAGCCCGCGCTCGGCAACGTGCGGGTCCGCAAAAATATCTTCCGCCGTATTGACCGGGCCCGTGGGCACGCCCGCCGCATTGAGCGCGTCGACGGCCTCCGCGCGGGTGCGCCGGGCAAGCCACCCTTCGATCAGCGGCCGCAGCTCGCCGGCGTGATCGGCGCGGGCGCCCGCCGAATTGCTCCTGGGGTCATCCGCGACCTCGGGATGTCCGATGGTCTCGGCGAGCCGTTTCCAGATTATTTCATCCGGGACATTGAGGGCGATATAGCCGTCCGAACACTGGAACGCGCCGCGCGGCCAGACGTTCTTGGACGTGCCCCGGCCCGGGTTCTGGCCCGCCACCGAATGCACCGTGACCATTGCCTCGTTGAGCGAAAGCATTGCATCGAACATGGCGCTGTCGACCAACTGTCCCTCGCCGGTCTTCTCCCGCATGAACAGGGCCTGCATGACGCCATAGGCGGTGCACATGCCGGTATAGATGTCGGCCATCCCGTAGATGGTCCATGATGGCGGCTTATCGGAAAACCCCACCAGATGCATGATGCCGCTCATCGCTTCGGCGACGATATCGAACGCGGGCCGGTCACTGTAGGCGCCGCGATACCCTTCGAGGCGGCCGAAGCCGGAAATAAGCGCCCAGATCAGGCGGGGATTGCCCTCCTTGAGGGCCTCGTAGTCGAGGCCGATTTTCTCCATGGCGCCCGGGCGAAGGTTCTCGACCACCACGTCGGACCTGGCGGCCAGGTCCCGGAATACCTGCCGGCCGTCCTCGGATTGCAGATCGAGCGCCAAGCTCTTCTTATTCCGGTTGTAGCCCATGTATCCGGCGGCCTTCCTGACTCCGTTCTTCTCGACGAAGGGCGGCATGGCGCGGCGCGGGTCGCCGCGTCCGGGCCGTTCGATCTTGATCACCTCGGCGCCGGCATCCGCCAGCAGCATGGTGCAATAGGGGCCGGCCATATACTGCTCGAGGCCGATGACCCGAATTCCGTCCAGGGGGCGAGTCATGGCCGCGGCCTAATCGCCGATCCACTCGACCAGCGTGGCCGAGCCCATGCCGACTCCGACGCAGAGGGCCGCCAGTCCGTAGAAGGGCCTGGGCATGTCCGGCGCCCGCCGTTTCATTTCGTGCATCAACGTGACGAGAATTCGTGATCCGGAACAGCCGGTCGGGTGGCCCAGGGCGATGGCGCCGCCGTTGACGTTTGTCCTGGCGTGATCGATCCCGAGTTGGCGTTCGCAGCCGATGACCTGGGAGGCGAACGCCTCGTTGAGTTCGATCAAACCGATGTCGCCGATATTGAGGGCAAAGCGCTCCAGGAGCTTTTGCGTCGCCGGTATGGGGCCGTAGGCGAAGTGGCTGGGGTCGGTGCCGGCGCTTGCCGAGCCGATCCAGCGCAGCATGGGCTCGAGGCCGAGGGCTTCGGCCTTCTCGCGGCTGGCGAGCAGGAGGGCGGCGGCCCCATCGTTGATGCCGCTGGAATTTCCCGCCGTGACCGTGCCGTCTTTCTTGAACGCCGGGCGCAGCTTGCCGAGATCGTCCAGGGAGGTGGCGAGCTCATAGCTGCCATTGGACTTGGCGTAGCGGGGGTGTTCGTCCGTATCGACGACGATGGGATCGCCCCGCCGCCGGGGCACCGCGATCGGCACGATCTCATCGGAAAACCTGCCGTCGTTGATGGCGGCGATGGCCCGCGCGTGGCTCTCCAGAGCCAGGGTATCCTGCTCTTCCCGGGTGATCTGCATTTCCTCGGCCATGATCTCCGCGCCTTCGCCGAGGCTCACGATGGGATAGAGTTCGTCCATCCTGGGGTTGTTGAAGCGCCAGCCGACCGTCGTGTCCCACATTTTCGGGGCCGAAGTGGTCGGTACCCGGTCCGGCTTCATCATGGCGAAGGGCGCCCGGCTCATGCTTTCGACGCCGCTTCCGATCGCAAGACCGCCCTCGCCGGCGACGATGGTCTTGGCGGCGATGTTGACCGCCTCGAGCGCCGACGAGCAATTGCGGTTGACGGTAACGCCCGGCACCTCGTGCGGCATGCCGGACAACAGGATGGCCATCCGCGCGACGTCCCGGTTGTCCTCGCCGCCCTGGTTGCCGCAACCGGCGAATACTTCCGTCAACTCGGACGGATCGATGCCGGTCCGCTCGATCAGCGATTTGTAAACGTCGCCCAGGAGATCATCGGGGCGTACGCTCGACAGTGCGCCGCCGAACTTTCCTATCGGCGAGCGCACACCATCGACGATGACGACTTCGGTCACGGGTTTCCTCCACGGCTAAGGTCTCAGCCGCGCAGTTTGCCACGCGCTGGCCGGAGAATCACGCCGGGAGATGGAGGGGCTAGTTGAACCGCCGGATCGGTGCGCGAGGCGGCA
>JAJECC010000110.1 GCA_022822205.1 Rhodospirillales bacterium
CCCGTTCCAGCTGGTCACCGGCCGGGTGTGGCGGGGGACCGCCTTCGGCGGCGCCAAGGGCCGCACCGATGTGCCGAAGATCGTCGATTGGTACATGGACGGGAAGATCAACATCGACGATCTGATCACCCACACCATGCCGCTCGACGACATCAACGAGGCCTTCCACCTCATGCACGAGGGCGAAAGCATCCGGAGCGTCGTGACGTATTAGTCGGCGAAAAACGACTCCCTCTCCCTCTCCCGCTCACCCACACGCCGTCATCACCGGGGCTTGAACCGCAACCCCGGGGGACGACAGAGGAGACGCCGTCTTGGAGGACTTCCTGAGCCAGTTCGACTGGACCATCTACTGGTTCATGTTCCCCGTCGGAATCATGGTCGCGACCTCGGCCATGCTGTCGGGGATCGGCGGCGCGGCCATGTTCACGCCGCTGTTTCTGATCATTTTTCCGCTCCTCGGCCCAGACTATCCGTTCCCCTCCATCGCCGCCGCCATCGGCGTTGCGCTGTTCACCGAAACCTTCGGGTTTTCGTCCGGTTTCGTCGGCTACTACCGCAAGAAACTGATCGATTTCAAGAGCGCCATCCCGTTCATCGCCGTCGGCGTCCCCATCGCCATCATCGGCGCCATCCTGCTCACCCAGTTGAAGGAGTTCGAGGATGCGCTCCGGGGCGCCTATGCGCTGCTGATGCTGATCATCGCCTGGGAAATCCTGAAGCTCCACACGCCGCCGCCGGAGATCTCCGACGACGCCACCGAAGACCCGGAGGGCGGCGCCAATGGGTCCGCCAGGCCCATCCGCGAAGTGACCGACCGCACCGGCCACACATACCGGTACCGCCAGCCCAGACAGGGCAAGGGCGCGGCGGCCACGGGCATCGGCGGATTCCTGACCGGATTGCTGGGCGTCGGCATCGGCGAGGTGGTGATGCCCCAACTGGTGAAGCGCAATCACGTGCCGGTGCCGGTGGCGGCGGCGACATCGGTGTTTATCGTGATCGTCGTGGTGGCCTCGGCCTCGTTCACCCAGATCTCGGCCCTGGTCGCCGAAGGCGGCATGAAGGCGGTGCCGTGGAACGCATTGGTCTACATGATCCCGGGGGTCATCATCGGCGGGCAGATCGGTCCCTGGCTCCAGGGCCGTATCGCCCAGCGCACCATGGAGAAGGCCATCGCCTACCTGTTCCTGGTGATCGGTGTCGCCATGGGCTGGATTGTCATCAAGAACGTGATGTTCGGCTAGATCGGTTCCCCGTCGACCACCACGAAGCGGGCGCAGGCGATCGTCGAGTGCCCGTAGGCGTTGATGAATTCATCCTCGACCGTGGTGTGGACCGCCGGGTAGATGGGCTTCAGCGCGTCGTTTTCCTCGAAGGACACTTGCGCGAGGGTCTCGGCCAGGATGGCGCCGAGCCCTTCGTTTTTCTTGCCCCCGCCATTGGAGGACGGGATGTTGAAGATGCCCTCGCTGAGGTACGGCTGATCCGCCGCGATGGCGTTCCGCACCCGTTCGGTGATCTCGTCGAGGAAGGGCATTTCGTCCCGCTCGTTGGCCTGATAGCGCATTTCCTCATGGAACGCCTTCACCGCTTCGGGCACCTTCTCGCCCCGCACCTCGTGGAACATCAGTTCGCCCAGGGCCACGAACCAGGTGAGCTTGAACCGGTTGACGTTGCCGGGCGTCACCAGGGTCGGGTTGAAGCCGCCGTCCAATTCCTTGGTCAGCCGGACCACCCGATTGAGGGCCAGATCGCCGATCTCGTCGAAGAGCTCGAACAACCCGTCGATCATGCGCTCGACGCCGATCTCGATATCCTGCTTCTCGGCCAATGCTTCCTCGCGGGCAACGGGAGATGGAGCGGGTGAAGGGAATCGAACCCTCATCTAAAGCTTGGGAAGCTTTCGTTCTACCATTGAACTACACCCGCGCTTAGGCCCGCCCGTTTTAAGGGATCGGCGGGAGGGGGGCAAGATTTTGGCGCGCGGCCCGCCCGTTAACGCCCCCTAACACCCCCCCTAACACCCTTGTGACTTGGCCGGCCATCGGGCGTAGGCTATGCAACGCCCGAATAACAACCCGTGCCAACGACCAGCGTTAAGCTTCCCTATGCCGAATTCGGACTTTCTCGCCGCCCCGCGGCTCGATCCGCGGAAATTCAAACACCCGGATGTCACCGCCGGCGGGGAGACACGGGCCGCCGTCGATCTCGCCCGACTGCGGACCCTGTGGTTCAACACCGGCTCGCTCTGCAACCTCGCCTGCGGCGGCTGCTATATGGAATCGAGCCCGGCCAACGACCGGCTGGCCTACATCACCGCCGCCGAGGCGGCGGCCTATCTGGACGAGATCCGCGATACCCGCCTGCCGGTGGAGGAGATCGGGTTCACCGGCGGCGAGCCGTTCATGAACCCCGATATCATCGGCATGCTGGAACTCGCGCTGTCGCGGGGGTTCAAGGCCCTGGTCCTGACCAACGCCATGAAACCCATGGCCCGCAAACGGGACGAGCTGCTGCGGTTGAACGCGGGCTACGGCGGCGGGCTCACGATCCGGGTTTCCATCGACCACCCCGACCGGGCCCGACATGAGGAGCTTCGCGGGCAGGGCAGCTGGGGGCCGACGATCGACGGCGTCAAGTGGCTGGGCGGGAACGGGTTCAACCTCGCCATCGCCGGCCGGACCCGGTGGGGGGAGACCGAGGACCGGGAGCGGCGGGCCTACGCGGAACTGTTCGCCGAACTAGGGATCGGCGTCGATGCGTCGGACCCCGCCGCCCTGGTGCTGTTCCCGGAAATGGACGAGACCCTGGACGTGCCGGAGATCACCACCGCCTGCTGGGATATCCTGGGCGTTCATCCCGACCATATGATGTGCGCCACCTCGCGGATGGTGATCAAGCGCAAGGGCGCCGAGGCGCCCGTCGTCGCGCCCTGCACGCTGTTGCCCTACGACACCCGGTTCGAAATGGGCGGTACGCTGGCCGACGCCGCCGGCGCGGTGAAGCTCAACCACCCCCATTGCGCCCGTTTCTGCGTCCTCGGCGGCGGCGCCTGCTCCGTCCGGAAGCCGCTCTAGATATCCCGCCGCGAAATTACCCCGACTTCGCCACACGACCGCCGCAATTTGCCACCGGATCGCCATAGTCGGCGGCGACGCTGTCGCCGATAGCAACCACCCGGGTTGGGGAGAAACCGATGAAACGATTCCGAAATCTGGCCGCCGCCGGCGGTCTCGCCGTGGCCTTGAGCGCCTGCGGCATTGTCGATAATCACGCCGAGCTCCGGGCCCTGGCGCCGCCGGACGATGAGTTCGCCGGGACGCTCGCCGCCGAACTCAAGACGTTCGCGGTCACCGAACTCGACGACATGCGCGACCTGATCGACGGCCTGCATTTCGGCGAGAAGGCAAAGCGGGCCGCCGCGGGCGACGCGGTCGAGCCGGAACCCATCGAAGATTGGCGATTACCCGAGCCGGCGGCGCGGCAGCTGTCCGATGGCCGGGCGCGGCTGATGGCGGTCCTCGGCGGCGGCGCCCGGCAGTCGGCGCCGGTGGCCGCGGCCGTCGCCATCGCCCGTTTCGATTGCTGGATCGAGCAGCAGGAGGAGAACTGGCAGTGGGCCCATATCGCCGCCTGCCGGGACGGGTTCTTCGCCAAGCTGACCGAGCTCGAGGGCGATATCATCCCGCCCGTCGGCGGCGCGGGCGGCGAGCCCGTGGCGGGAGCCGGCACGGCGCCCGGCATCACCCCGGTCAACCGCCCGGCCCAGCCGGAAAGCCGGTTCACGCCCCGGGCATTCACCCTGCATTTCGAGTTCGACAGCGCGCGGATCGCCGGGGACGACAAGGCGGCGTTCCGCCGGGTGCTGGAGACCATCCGGGCGGGCGCCGATACCACCATCGTGCTTGCCGGCCATGCCGACCGCGCCGGCCCCGGCTGGTACAACGACGGCCTTTCCAAAAGACGCGCCTTGGCGGTGAAACGGGCGCTGATCGCCGCCGGGGTCGATGCGGACGCCATCACCGTCAAATCCTTCGGTGAACGCCGGCCCCGGATCATGACCGCCGACGGGCTTCGCGAGCGCCGAAACCGGCGGGTGGAGATCGTGATCGGCCGGGCGGAGGCTCTCTAGCCGAATCCCCCAGCAGGCCGGACACCCGCCCGGTTTCCGCCGCGCGGGTGTTCGCCATGTGCGGTTTCCCGTGCTGGTTTAGGACGTTTCGGCGTGCTAAAAGGGACCTGAAATGAGAAAGACCATCGCAGACGATCCGATGTACCAGGAAACCACCAAGGCGATCACCATCACGGTGGAGCCCAACTATCTCGACGACGAGTCGGAGCCGGACGATTTCCACTTCGTTTGGGCCTACCACATCACCATCGAGAACAACGGCGGCGAGACCGTTCAGCTGTTGCGGCGGCGCTGGCACATCACCGATTCCAACGGCAACGTCCAGGAAGTCCGGGGCGAGGGCGTGGTCGGCGAACAACCCATCCTGGAGCCCGGCGAGAGCTTTGAATATACCTCCGGCGCCCCCCTTTCGACGCCGTCCGGGTTCATGGTCGGATCGTATCTGATGATTTCGGAGAACGGCGCCACCTTCGATGTTTCGGTGCCTGCATTCTCCCTGGATTCCCCCTATCAGCCCTCGGCGGTAAATTAGGGTCGGGCGGCCGGTCCGGAGCGCGCGACCTCCCGAATTTTGCGTACGACTTTCCAACGGCAATCCAGTCGTCTAGATTGAGCGCAAATATGCGACGGGCCGGCCAAAACCGGGCCGGGTGAGGTATAAGCCGTGAATGTAGAGAAGAAAATCGCCGCGCCGGACCAGGGTTCGGCGGATGCCGGGCGCCCCTCCCGCGAAGAGGCGGAGGAGGCGGTCCGCACGCTGATCCGCTGGGCCGGAGACGATCCGGCCCGCGACGGCCTGCTGGGGACGCCCGATCGGGTTGTCCGCGCCTATGAGGAATATTTCGCCGGATATGACGAGGACCCGCAAGACCTGCTCGGCCGGACCTTCGATGAAACCGAGGGCTACGACGAGATTGTGGTCCTCAAGGACATTCCGTTCGCCTCCCATTGTGAACACCACATCGCGCCGATGATCGGCAAGGCCCACGTGGCCTACATTCCGGACAAACGGGTGGTCGGCATCTCCAAGATGGCGCGGCTGGTGGAGGTGTACGCCCGGCGGCTGCAAATCCAGGAAAAACTCACCGCGCAGATCGCCAATACCATGGAGGACGTGCTGCAGCCCAAGGGCGTCGCGGTGGTGGTCGAGGCCTACCACGAGTGCATGACCACCCGCGGTATCGACAAACCCGGCGTTAGCCTGGTGACCAGCCGGATGCTGGGTGCGTTCCGCGACAATCTCGCGACCCGGCGGGAATTCCTCGCCATGATCAGCGAAACATCTCGTATTAGCTGATTGATTTTTAAGGATTTTTCCTGGTTTGGACGGCCTCCGGCTTGTTTCGGGGGCCGAAACGGTGTTTGATCCCGCCCGCTTCCGGCCCCGAGCCCGGGGGCGGCGCTCTATACGGGAAACCATGAGGGGCTTTCGAGGCCCGCACCGGCCGTGATCGATTTCCGTCCCATATTTCTGGTGACCGGCGTGCTCCTCAGCACGCTGGGCTTGGTCATGCTGATACCCGCCGCGGTCGACGCGTCGGCGGGGAACCCCGATTGGCAGGTGTTCACCGTCGCCTCGGGCGTCACCCTGTTCATCGGCGTGGCGCTGGCGCTCACCAGCCGCACGGGCGGCGCCGCCCTGAACGTGCGCCAGGCCTTCGTCATGACCACGCTGGTCTGGGTGGCGCTGACCGCCTTCGCCGCTCTGCCGTTCAAATTCTCCCAGCTCGATATGAGCTATACCGACGCCTTCTTCGAGGCCATGTCCGGCATCACCACCACCGGCTCGACCGTGGTGGCCGGTCTGGACGCGGCGCCGCCGGGGCTTCTCCTGTGGCGGGCGCTGCTGCAGTGGCTGGGCGGCATCGGCATCATCGTCATGGCCATCGCCATCCTGCCCATGTTGCGGGTCGGCGGCTTCCAGCTGTTCCGGATGGAGAGTTCGGACCCGTCGGAAAAGGCGCTGCCCCGGGCGGCCCAGGTGGCGGTGTGGATCTCGTTCATCTATGTCGGCCTGACGGTGATCTGGGCCGGCGCCCTATGGCTCGCGGGGATGAGCGGCTTCGATGCGGTGGCGCACGCCATGACCACCATCGCCACCGGCGGCTATTCGACCCGCGACGGCTCCATCGGCTATTTCGATTCCGCCACCGTCGACGTGGTCATCACGCTCGGCATGGTGGTCGGCAGCCTGCCCTTCGTGCTCTATTTGGGCGCCCTGCAGGGCCGGCCCCTGGCGCTGTTCCGGGATTCCCAGGTGCAGTGGTTCCTGGTGGTGCTCGGCCTGGTCATCGTCGTCGTCGCCGGCTTCCTGTGGATCGGCAACGGGATCGACCCCTTGCGCGCGCTCAGGTTCGGCGCCTTCAACGTGGTCTCGATCATGACCGGCACCGGTTACGCCACCGACGGCTACGACCAGTGGGGCGCGTTTGCCGTGCCGCTGTTCTTCTTCATCATGTTCATCGGCGGCTGCGCCGGCTCGACCACCTGCGGGATCAAGATCTTCCGGTTTCAGGTGCTGTACGCCTCGGCCCGGGCTCAGTTCGCCCATCTGGTGCAGCCCCACGGGGTGTTCGTGCCCTATTACAACCGCCGTCCGATCCCCGAGGATGTGATCGCCTCGGTGCTGTCGTTCTTCTTCGTCTTCGGCATGACCTTCACGGCGATCGCCGTCGCCCTGGCGTTTCTCGGCCTGGATTTCCTCACGGCCGTTTCGGCGGCCGGGTCGGCGATTTCGAACGTCGGTCCGGGCCTCGGTCCGGTGGTCGGCCCGGACGGCAACTATGCGAGCCTGCCGGACGGCGCCAAATGGGTGCTCTCGGCGGGGATGTTGCTGGGACGGCTCGAGCTGTTTACGGTCATGGTCCTGTTTACCCGTTCCTTCTGGAGAGCCTAGTGGACGCGCCCGCCGCCGCCTCATCCCAGGTCAAGGACATGCTGGCCAAGCTGGTCGGCTTCGATACCACGTCCCGGAATTCCAACCTCCGGCTGATCGATTTCGTCGAGGATTACCTCGCCGGCTTCGGCATAGCCTCCCGGCGGGTGTTCTCCGACGAAAAGGACAAGGCCAACCTGTTCGCCACCATCGGCCCCGCGGACGCGGCCGGCGGAGTGGTGCTGTCGGGCCATACGGATGTCGTCCCGGTGGACGGTCAGGACTGGCATACCGACCCGTTCGATCTTGCCGAGGCCGGCGGGCGGCTGTGGGGGCGGGGCACTTGCGACATGAAGGGGTTCATCGCCGTGGCGCTCGCCCTGGTGCCGGAATTCGGGGCCCTCGATCTCAAGCGGCCCATCCACCTCGCGTTCTCCTACGATGAGGAGGTGGGCTGCCTCGGCGCGCCGCGCCTCATCGAGGCGATGACCGCCAGCCTGCCGCCGTGCCACGCGGTGATCGTCGGCGAGCCGACGGATATGAAGGCGGTGGGGGCGCATAGGGGCATTGCGGCCTATGAGACCGTGGTCACCGGCCGGCCGGCCCATTCGTCCCAGCCCCAGGAAGGCGTCAACGCCATCGAGGCCGCGGCCCGGCTGATCGGTTATCTGACGGCGCGCCAGACGGAGATGCGGGACAACCCGTCACCCATCGAGGCCGAGTTCTCGCCGCCATTCGCGACGGTCAATGTGGGCATGATCGAGGGCGGCACCGCCACCAACATCATCGCCGAACGTTGCAGCTTCCGCTGGGGGGTGCGCTCGGCCACCGGCGGGGCCGGGGAGGAACTGCGCGCCGGGCTCGGCGCCTTCGCATCCGACGAGGTCCTGCCGGCCATGCGGGCGGTGGCGCCCGAGGCCGATGTTCAGACGTCCTTGGCCGCCGGCACGCCGCCGCTGGTGATGGACGGCGGCTCGGCGGCGGCGGAACTGGTGCGGACGCTCACCGGCCAGAACGAACTCGGCAGCGTCGCCTTCGCCGCCGAAGCCGGACAGTTCGCCGAGGCCGGCATTCCGGCGGTGATCATGGGGCCGGGCTCCATCCTCCAGGCCCACAAGGCCGACGAATTCGTCGAACTGTCACAGCTCGACGAATGCGCAGGTTTCCTGCGCAAGCTCGCCGACTGGTGCGCGGGCTGACCGAACCGCTTCCACCCGGAAACTGTTTTAGAACAGCCACTCGACAAAGTGCCGGCGGATGGCTTTTTCCATCTCCCTGTCGAAGTCGGCCATCATTTTCTCGGTCATTTCGAACAGTATCCGGCGCCGGTCGGCGATGGTGTCGTCCTCGCGGACGGTGATGACCCGTTCCGCCTTGGCCCGCGCCGTCGCCCGGCGGACGCCGCGCTCGTCGAGAATCTCGATCTCGGCTTCCACCAGGCCGTCAAACCGTTGATCCACCTGTTTCCTGAACACCGCCGCCAGGCCGCCCTCCACCTTCAGATTCTTCCGCAGAACCCGGGCCGCCAGGACGGTGAACCGCGCCGTCGCCCGGGTCGAGCCGGCGAGCCGCAAACGGTCCTGCGCCCATTGGCTGAGGGCGAGCGCCGGGGAGGCGGGCAGGCTGGCGGTGACATCGTTGGCGGCCGGTTCCGGCAGATCACGATCGATCCGGATATCCACCACCCGGAGATCAAGCGGCTGGAGATGCCGGAAGGTGATCTGGGGGAAGCTCTGGTCAGGCACCTCGGCCGCGCAGCCGGTGAGGATCAGCAGTGCGGCGGCGATCACATGGCGAAGCGGTTTTCCTGGAATCATGGGTCCATGGTCGCACCCCGCCGCCTTTCCGATCAAGGCCCATGGCCGGCGCCCCTGATCGGCGCCCATGACGGCCCGGTGACGGGCCGCCAAATCCTCAGGCGGATTGGAGTTCGGCCAAATCCTCGTCATCGAAGAAATAATCGGTGCGGCAGAACTCGCAGGTGGCGACCAGCCGACCGTCCTCGGCCCGCATGTCGCCGAGTTCGTCCGGGCGGAACCTGGCCAGCACCGAGGCCACCTTCTCCCGCGAACAGCGGCACCGGAGTTCCAGCGGCCTGGTCTCGTAGACCCGGACGCCGTCCTCGTGGAACAGCCGGAACAGCAGGTCCCGGTGGTGAAGCGAGGGATTCAGCATTTCGTCGGTGGTGAGCGAACTCATCAAGATCACCGAGCGCCGCCACCGCTCCTCGGCCTCTTCATCCGGGAGATCGGGCAGCCGATCGCCGGGCAGCCGCTGGATCATCAGGGCCGATGCCCGGGGCGCCCCGCCGTTGCCGCCTGCATGGGCGCCGATCATGATCGCCGTGTCGAGCTGTTCGGACTGGCGGAAATAGGTGTGGGCGCAATCGGTCAGCGTCGCCCCCTCCAGCGGGGTGATCCCCTGGTAGCGGTCGGTGTCGGGCCCCTGATCGACGGTGAAGGCGAGATGTCCCGAACCGATAAGCCGGGGGACGGACCCCCGGGCCGCCGGGTCGGCCGCCGCCTCATAGGCGCCGTCGTCTTCGCTGATCCGGGCGTAGGCGCGGAGATGGCCCTCACTGGTCACATCGGCGACGATCATGCCGACGGGACCGTTTCCCTGGGCCTGCAGGGTGAATATCCCGTCATATTTGAGCGACGCGGCCAGCGCCGCCGACATGGCCAGGGTCTCGCCCAGCAGTTCGCCGACGGTCTCCGGATAGTCGTGCCGGTCCAGCGCCTCCGCATAGGCGGGTCCGAGCCGGACCAGGCGGCCCCGGACATTGGCGTTTTCGATGCGGAACGGCTGAACAAGGTCCGGAAATCCGGCTCGGTCGGACATGCGTTCTACGGGCCTTCCAGGGGCATGGCCGGCTTTTATCCCCGGGAGTCGTCCAGGCACCAGGCCAGGATCCCCTTTTGAGCATGCAGGCGGTTTTCCGCCTCATCCCACACCACCGACCGGGGTCCGTCAATCACCTCGGCGGTGACCTCCTCGCCCCGGTGGGCCGGCAGGCAATGCATGAACACGGACCTCTCCCCGGCGTAGCCCATCAGCCGGGAATCGACCCGGTACGGCTCCAGCAGTTTCAGCCGCCGGTCCCGTTCCCCGTCGTCGCCCATGGACACCCAGGTATCGGTGACGACGGCGTCCGCGCCGGCGACCGCCTCATCGGGGTCATGAACGAACTTCACCTGACCCTGCTCGGCTTCGGCCCAGTCGGCCACCCGGCGGGCTACCGAAAGCTCGGGCGGGGTCGCCACGTTCAGCCTGAACCGGAAGCGGACCGCCGCATGGACCCAGGAAGCGGCCATGTTGTTGCCGTCGCCCACCCAGGCCACCGTCTTGCCCTCGATGGGGCCGCGATGCTCTTCGAAGGTCATGATATCGGCCATCACCTGACAGGGATGACTGGCGTCGGTGAGTCCGTTGATCACCGGGACCGTCGCGTGGGACGCGATTTCCCGGAGCTTCGCCGAGGCATCGGTGCGGATCATGATGGCGTCCACATAGCGGGACAGGACCCGCGCCGTATCCGCCGGCGTCTCACCGCGCCCCAGCTGGGTCTCGTTTTCGCCGAGGACGATGACGTTGCCGCCCAACTGGGTCATGCCGACCTGGAACGACACCCGGGTCCGGGTCGAGGGTTTCTCGAAGATCATCGCCAGGGTCTTGCCGGCCAGCAGGCCGGGTGCATCGTCGCGCTTGATATGGGCGCCGAGATCGAGGATGCGCCGCAGCGTCGGCGAATCCAGTTCGTGCACGTCAAGGAAATGCCTTGGCGCGCTCATCGGCCCGGCTCCCCCGGGGCCTCCATCCCGGCGCAGACCTCGTTCAGGGCCGCCGCGACTTCGTCGATGTGGCTCGCTTCGACGATCAGCGGGGGGATGAAGCGGACCACGTTGCCGCCCGCCGGCACCACCAGCACGTTCCGGTCGAACAGGCCGTTGACCACGTCGCTGTTGGCGGCATGGCACTCGATCCCCATCAGCAGGCCCTTGCCGCGGACCTCCTTGAGGATTTCGGGATGGGCCGCGACCGCGTCTTCCAGCTTGCCGCGCAGGTATCCGGCCATCTTGTCCACGTGATCCAGGAAGCCCGGCTTCAATAATTCGTCGATGACCGCATCGGCAACGCTCATGGCCAGCGGGTTGCCGCCGAAGGTCGAGCCGTGGGAGCCGGGCGCCATGGCGCTGCCCGCCTTCTCGTTGGCCAGGCAGGCGCCCACCGGAAACCCGCCGCCCAGGCCCTTGGCCACCGACATGACGTCGGGTTCGACCCCGGACCATTCATAGGCGAACAGTTTGCCGGTCCGGCCGACTCCGGTTTGCACCTCGTCGAACATCAGCAGCACGCCGAACTCGTCGGCCGCTTCGCGAAGCGCGCGCAGGTAGTCGCCGTCGGCCACGTGAATGCCGCCCTCGCCCTGGACCGGCTCGACGATGATGCCGGCGGTCCGGTCGGTGATCGCCGCCCTGAGCTCGTTGAGGTTGCCGAGGGGCACCTGGTCGAACCCGTCAGGCATGGGGGCGAAGCCCTGCATGTGTTTTTCGTTCCTGGAGGCCGCGACCGTGGTCAGCGTCCGGCCGTGGAACGAATTGGTGCAGGTGATGACCCGGTAGCGGTCGGGCCGGCCGTTTTCCTGATGATAGCGGCGCATGATCTTGAGGCCGGCTTCCACCGCCTCGGCGCCCGAATTGCAGAAGAACACGCAGTCGGCGAAGGTATTGTCCACCAGCCGCTGGGCGAGGCGTTCCTGCGCCGGGATGTGATAGAGGTTGGAGACGTGCCACAGCTTGCCCGCCTGTTCGGTCAGCGCCCGCACCAGGCGGGGATGGGCGTGTCCGAGCGCCACCACGGCGATTCCCGACCCGAAGTCGATGAATCGTCGGCCGTCCGTCGCCTGCAGGTACACGCCTTCGCCGCTTTCGAAGGCGACGTCGTACAGGGCATAGGTCGGCATCTGCGCGTTGATCATCTCTCCTCTCCGATTCGATTTGCCGAAATAAAAAAACGGAGCGGCGAGCGCCCCGTCCGGAAGGCGCGCAGTATCTTTATCCGCA